>NZ_JBMRGI010000007.1:0-231630 GCF_049384345.1 Stenotrophomonas sp. CASM110 | reverse complement strand
AGGCCAAGGGCAAAGCGAGCAAGGTGGCGCTCGTGGCGGTCATGCGCAAAATGCTGGTGATCCTCAACGCCCGTAAGCGGGACGCCGAGGTGGCCCTCGGCTGCCCCTGACAAGACAGTTGCTACTGATTTACTGTAGAGCCGAGCCTATGCTCGGCTTGATGGTTCCCGCGAAGAGCGGCCGAGCATGGGCTCGGCTCTTCAGTGGGTGATCGCGCACCGGTGCCGGTCAGGGCGCCGTGGTCTTCAACCGCAGCACCGGCAACCCGGTTTCGCTGTGCACATCCTCGCGCTGCGGCAGGTCCTGCACGGCGTCCTTCACTGCGTTGAGCGCCGGGTCGACGCCACGCAGCGGGTGCCACATGCCGATCCACTCGAAATGACGCTCGTAGCGCAGGGTCTGCGCACTGCCCAGCCATAGCGGCGTATTGCCCGGTTGCAACTGCGCAGGGGCTGGCCACAGGCGCAGTACATAGCGCTCATCGCGGTGTGTACCCGGGCGCACCATCAACAGCGCTTCCACGCGCGTGTCCAGCGTGGCTGGCAGCACCGGCAGTTCGTCGGCACCCGTGTTCTTGTCCAGCATCAGCAGCGCCTCCTGCCAGCCGGCCTGTTCCTGCCGCTTCCAGCCGCGTGCTTCCAGCTGCGCCTGCAGCGGGGCCAGCGGGCCCGCCACCTGCACGTCCAGCGGCCAGCGCTGGTCGTCGTCGAACTCGTTGCGGCGCGCCGGCAGTGTCGCCCAGTCGTGCTGCCACCAGGCCTGCATGTCCATCGCCTGCGCCGCCGGCAGGGTCGGCTCGAAGCGTTCCAGCTTCACCGGAATGTGGCGCGGCGCGTACCACATCGCCGCCACGGCGAAGACACCGTAGAACAGCCACGCCACCGGCTTCACCCAGAACGAGCGGTTGAAGCGGCGGCGGTAGGCGATGCCCAGCACCAGCAGCCAGAACGTACCGAACAGCATGCCGCCGATCACATCGCTCAGCCAGTGCGCGCCCAGGTACAGGCGCGAGAAGCCGATCAGGCTGACCACGATGCCCGACACCAGGTACGGCCAGACACGGGTGCGGCCAGGCATCTCGCGGGCGATCAGCACCGCGAAGAAGCCGAAGGTGATGGTGGCCATGGTCACCGACACCGACGGGAAGCCAAAGCCACTGCTGGCATCGACCGGTCGCACCACATCCACCGTTGCGCCGAGCAGCATGGTCAACGCCAGGCCGAAGGCAAGCGCGGCCAACCAGTGCGCGGCTGCCATCCAGCGGCGGCGCCAGATCAGGTAGCCCATCGCTGCAGCGGTGGCCGGCAACAACACCTGCCAGGCGCCCAGCGATGCCAGCGCGGCCATCGGGTAATCGGCCAGCGGATTGCGCAGCGCCAGCATGGCCTGGTGCACCAGCAGGTCGATCGCCAGCGGCTCGCCATGGGCGACCACCACGGTCAGCAGCGCGAACCAGCCCCAGCCCAGCACCAGCAGCATCAGCGCCAGCATCGCCAGCGGCACCGACTCGCGGCGCTTCGGGTCCAGCACACCGACGGTGTAGCGGCCCAGCGTCGGGTGTCGGTTGGACCAGTCCAGCAGCCGCGCCAGCCAGTTGTCCATGCGCGCGGCCGACCAGCGGTAGCCGTACAGCACGATGGCCCAGACCAGGCCGAGGATCACTGCCAGCAGGCCGACCACCACCACCAAGCGCCCTGCGACGGCGGCCACCGCGTCGTAGGCCTCGCCGAGCACCCAGCCCGGTGCCAGGAACAGCACCGCCCACGAAATGCTGGCGATGCCACTGGCCTGCATGTAGCGGCTGGCCGGCATTTTCATCATGCCGGCGATGGCCGGCACGAACGGCCGGATCGCGCCCACGTAGCGTGCTACCAGGATGCTCTTGAAGGCATTGCGGCGGAACAGGTTTTCGCCGCGGTCGAGCAGCTGCGGGTAACGGCTGAAGGGCCACACGCCACGCAGGCGGTCACCCCAGCGCCGCCCGATCCAGTAACTGATGCCATCACCGGCGAATGCGCCCAGTGCGGCTGCCGCCACCGCATACGGCCCGGAGATCTGGCCCAGCCCGATGAACACGCCCACCGCGAACAGCAGCGGCAGGGCCGGCACGATGGCGCCGAGAATGATCACCGCATCGCAGAAGGCGATGAGGAAGATAACGGCACCCGCCAGCACGGGGTGAGCGGCAATCCACGCGAGGGTGGCGTCGATCCATGAAGAGTCCATTGCCCGATTATAGGGGCGTGAAGGTGACTGGTTCCCAGCCGCTTGGTGACCGTTTGCAACGGGCGCCATCGCCTAGAATGGGCACATGCCGCATTCGTCAGACACGCCCTCGCACGCCCTGAAGGCCGACAGCTTCGGTCGCATCCTCCTTGTGGAAGGGCCGGCCGGCTCCTTTGTACGCCGTGATCTGGGCGCCACACCACTGTGGTTGCGGCTGCCGGCCTGGTGGCTGGCCCGCCGTGAAGCACGCGCACTGCGCCACATCCACGGCATGGCCGATGTGCCGCAGCTGCTGGCGTGGGATGGACGTCATCTCGACCGCAGCTTCATGGCCGGCGACGCCATGTACCAGCGTCCGCCTCGCGGTGACCTGGCCTGGTTCCGCGCCGCGCGTCGTCTGCTGCAGCAGCTGCATCGCAATGGCGTGGCCCACAACGATCTGGCCAAGGAAGCCAACTGGCTGGTCACCGACGATGGCCGCCCGGCGCTGATCGACTTCCAGCTGGCGGTGATCGGCAACCCGCGCTCGCGCTGGATGCGCCTGCTGGCCCGTGAGGACCTGCGCCACCTGCTCAAGCACAAGCGCATGTACTGCCGCGAGTCGCTCACCCCGGTGGAAAAGCGGGTGCTCAAGCGCACCTCCTGGGTGCGCGAGCTGTGGTTCGCCACCGGCAAGCCGGTCTACCGCTTCGTCACCCGCCGCATCCTGCATTGGGAAGACAACGAGGGGCAGGGGCCGAAGCCGTGAGCCGTACGCAGGTGGTGACCGGCCCGCCGAGTGCAGGCAGCATCCTGCGCCCACAGCTGGCTGGCGCCGACTTCGTGCACGCCTGCCAGGCGACGACCCGTCGCGATGGGCGCTCGGCCTTGCAGGCCTATCGCGACATGGCGGCGACTATTCCCGGCTGGTTCGATGGGCTGATGGCGCTGCGCAATCGCGGCATGCGCCTGCTCGGCATGAAGCACCTGGGCTCGTTGCGCGCGGTGCAGGACATCGCGCAGCCGCGTCCGGGGCAACGGCTGGGCATCTTCACCCTGCAGTCGCTGGATGACGATGCCATCGTGCTGGAAGACGACGACCGCCACCTGCGTGTGCAGCTGGCCCTGCAGTGGCAGGGCGATGTGCTGGAAGTGGCGACGGTGGTGCATACGCACAACGCGTTCGGGCGTGTGTACATGCTGCCGGTCGCCCCGGTGCATCGGCTGATCGTGCCGCATCTGCTGAGGAAGCAGGTGCAGGCGTACCGGTAGATCCACGCCATGCGTGGGTGCATTAAGCAATTCAATGGTCGCGTGCAAGTGCCAGATGATTGCCGTTGACGACCCCTTCCATCTGTTCGCAGCGCTCGCCTAGAATCAGGAACGAGAGAGTCGCATGGAAGCAACGTCGCGCCGTCCTGGCGCGGCTACGCATGCGGACGCGAGGGGAAAATTGTGAAGCGAGTTGCTGCTTGGCAGTGCCGTGTTGCTACGGCGCTGACGCTGTGCGTGGTCGCAGGTTCGGTCTCGGCAGTCGAGCCCTACCAGGAATACCGCAAGCTCATTGAGTCCGCCCAGAACCTGACGGCGCTGAAGGATGATCTTTTCGGCGAGAGCGTCAGCCTCTACAACGGCAAGACTGAGTTTGCCGTCACCGACGTCAGCCTGCCAGGCAACAACGCCCTGCCGGTGCAGATGCGGCGCCGGTTCAGTGTCGAGATGGACCTGGTCGGGAGTGGCAGCTTCAACGCCAGTCTCGATGGTGTGGGCGGCTGGGAGGTCGACACGCCGTACATCACCGGCATGTTCCCCGGCGCGAGCGCCTGGCTGAACAATCGTTGCAGTGGCGACATGGTGCCTCAGTGGCCCATTTCCTTCCGGCTCAACGAAGTCTGGCAGGGCAACATGATCCATGTCCCGGGTGGTGGTGATCGCACCATGTTGGGGGCCTGGAACAACACGCCGATGCCGACAGACGGCGTTGCACGCAAGTGGAGCACCTCGCATCGCGATGCCATCGACTGTATTCCAATGAAGTCGGGTCTGGCTGGCGAGGGCTATCGGGTCAGGACCACCTCGGGCGAGTCGTACTTCTTCGATACCGCGTTCACGCGCTTTGGCGGCACGCTGGAGCGCTCGGGCGGCGAAGGAGACAGGACCAAGATCGCTCGCACGCGCATCTACCTCATGGCCAGCCGTGTAGAGGACCGGTCGGGCAACTGGGTACAGTACGAGTACAACGGCAACGGTCACCCGACCCGGATCTGGTCCAGCGATGGCCGCGAGATCACGCTGGCCTACAACGGCACGCTTCTGGTGTCGGTGACTGCCGCGGGCCGTACCTGGAACTATGGCTACGGTCAGGTCGAAGGCCAGAACCGCCTCACCGCAGTTACCCAGCCCGATGGAAGCACTTGGTCCTACGCCTACTCCAGCGCGCTGCGCGCCTGGGAGAAGGTGAACTGGGACGGCAACAGCAACGAGACCTGTCAGGAGCAGCCGCCGGAGCGTGACGGTACGCTGGTCATGACCATCAAGCATCCGTCCGGTGCGATGGGTGAGTTCCAGTTTTCGAATGGTCGCCAGTACCGCAGTGGCGTCCATGCCAGCGAGTGCATCCGCCGGATCGCACAGTCGGCGTACTACTACGAAATCGTCACCCCGTTTTTCTACGACGTAGTCTCGCTGAGAGCCAAGAAGATCTGGGGACCGGGCCTGCCGAAGGTGCTGCAGTGGAGCTATGACTATGGCAGCGGCTACGAGCCGCTCTGGGGCGGCGTGGGCGGTGCAGCCATCTACCCCTGCACGACCTGCAAGAAGGAAAAGCAGGTCACGATCTCAAATCCCGACGGAACCCGCACGGCCTACCGCTATGGCTCGCAGTACGCGCTGAATGAAGGGCGGCTGCTGGGTAGCAGCGTCATTGACGCGGCCGGGAATGTGGTCAAGAGCAGCACCTCGGTCTACATGACCGAAGACGAAGTGAAATCACAGCCATTCGCCCCGCTTCACGGGATGATCTACAGTGGCGACGAGCCGAGCACAGCTCAGGTGCGGCCGGTCGTGGCCGAGGCCATCCAGCAGGATGGCGTGACCTACCAGACCAGCATATTGTTGTTCGATGATCTGGCTCGCCCGTTGCGTGTCAATAGCGCCAGTCCTTTGGGCAGCCGCACCGATGCCACTCAGTATGCGGACGACCGAAGTAGATGGATTCTGGGCGCGACTGCGAAGGTCACCAACGAGAATACCGGCGTGGTGGTCGAGCAGACGACGTTCGATGGCCTGATGCGCCCCACGGAAGTGCGTTCGTACGGGTTGTTGAAGCAGGTACTGGGCTACAACCCTGACGGAACCGTGGCCATGGTGGATGACGGTCGTGGCAATCGCACTACGCTTTCCGGCTGGAAGCGCGGCACGCCACAGCAGATCCAGTTTGCCGACGGCGCTGTGCAGTCGGCGGTGGTGGACGACAATGGCTGGGTCAGCAGCGTTACCGATGAGAACGGTGCAACCACCCAGTACGGCTATGACGCAATGGGACGCATGGCCACCATCGACTGGCCGGCGGGCGACAGTGTGGCTTGGGCACGTACGACACAGAGTTTCACCGCCATCAACGGCGACGAGTACGGTATCGGAGCGGGTCATTGGCGGCAGACCGTCGCAACCGGAAACGCGCGGCGCAACGTCTATTTCGATGCCTTCTGGCGTCCGCTGCTGACTGAGGAATATGACGAGTCCTCGCGTGGCGTGACCCAGCGCTACCAGAGGTTTGCCTACGACGAAGCGGGTCGGCAGGTGTTCGCCTCGCACCCTGGCGAGTCTGCTGTGCTGAGTACAGGTACATGGACCGGCTACGACGCGCTGGGGCGACAGACCTCGGTGTCCGTCGACAGCGAGGCCGGTCTGCTGACATCGCTGACCAGTTATCTGGCGGGTGGCGGCTTGAAAGTGGTCGACCCCAAGGGCAATACGACGCTGACCACTTTCCAGGCGTTCGGTGCGCCGTCGACGGAATCCCCGGTGTCGATCATTCACCCGGCGGGCGCGTTCACCGATATCGATCGCGACATCTTCGGCAAGCCGCGCTCGATCGTGCGCCGCAACCAGGACGGCAGCGCCCGGATTGCCCGCAATTATGTGTATGACGGTCATCAGCAGCTCTGCAAGAGTGTGGAGCCGGAGACCGGCGCAACGCTGATGGGTTACGACGCAGCGGGCAATCTTGCCTGGAGCGCAGCTGGCCTGGACCTTTCCAGCACCACGGCATGCGACGCTGATGCTGGACCGGTTGCGGCCCGCAGGATCGTTCGTGGCTACGATGCGCGCAATCGGCTGTCGACACTTGCGTTCCCGGATGGGAATGGCAACCAGGGCTGGACGTATACAAGGGACGGCAAGCCGGCCACGGTGACCACGGCAAACGATGCGGGGACGACGCAGGCGATCAACACCTATACCTACAACAAGCGTGGGTTGTTGACGGCCGAAACCTCCAGTGACAGTACCCTCGGCATCCAGTCGCTGGGATATGCCTACAACGCCAATGGCGCACTTTCAGGCCTGACCTATCCGAGTGGGCGCTTCGTTGACTATGCGCCCAACGCGCTGGGCCAGCCGACCAAGGCGGGAGGCTACGCCTCAGGGGTGACTTACTACGCCAATGGGGGCATGAAGCAATTCACCTATGGCAATGGCATCGTGCACACGATGGCGCAGAACCAGCGCCAGTTGCCTACCCGGGTGGTCGACAGTGCCGGAGCGCTGGACACGACCTATGAGTACGACGCCAATGGCAACGTCGCGCGTATCGTCGACAATCTGGACGGGCAGCGCACGCGCACCATGGCCTACGACGGACTGGATCGTCTGATTCAGGCCACCTCGCCTTCGTTTGGCGGAGATGGCGTGTACCGCTACACCTACGATGCTGTGGACAACCTGCGTTCGGCCGCGCTGACCGGTGTCAAGGATCACGTCTATTGGTACGACACCCATAACCGGCTTACCAACGTACAGAACAGTGGAGGCGCCACCACTCTGGGCTTGAGCTACGACGCACAGGGCAACCTCTCCAGCCGCAACGGCGTCGGCTACAGCTTCGACTTCGGCAATCGCCTGCGCAGTGTGGCCAGCGCGGAGCGATACCGATACGACGCACATGGCCGGCGCATCCTGTCGGCGGGCGCCAATGACGGTGCCACCATTCGATCGCTGTACGGCAACGACGGTGTGCTGCGCCGGCAGGAAAATGCCCGGGAGGGCCGCAATACCGAGTACATCCACCTCAATGGCAGCCTGGTGGCGCAGGCCATCCAGGTCGTCGCGCCGGTTACGCCGGTCCTGACCGCGCCCGCGTTCAGCAACAACGGTGCCTATGCACTGCAGTGGACGGCGGTGTCTTACGCCAGCCGTTATGAACTGCGAGAGCAGGCAGCTGGCGGAGCTTGGGCCACGATCTACAACGGCGCCGAACGTAGCTGGAACACGTCCGCGAAGGCGGAAGGAACGTTTGGCTATGCTGTCCGCGCTTGCCAACAGGACAGCTGCAGTGGCTGGTCGGCGACGGCCAGTGTCGTGGTGCAGCGTCCTCCTGCGGCAAAGGCTGCTGTAAGCGCGCCCGCAACGGCATTCAATGGCAGCTACAGCATTACTTGGACGGAAGCGGCGGGCGCGGCAACCTATCGCCTGCAGGAGCAGGTGGGAGCGGGCGCCTGGCAGACGGTGCAGGAGAGCGCGGCGCGCAGTCTCGCGGTCTCCGGCAAGCCGGCCGGGACGTATGGGTACCGGGTCTTTGGCTGTAACCCAGCGGGCTGTGGTCCTGAATCAGATGTTGCCCGGACCCAGGTGATCTATCCGCCTGCAGCGGCACCTTCGCTCAACGTGCCGGGGCAGAGTCTCGATGGCAACTATACGATTGCGTGGAGCAGCGTCGACGGCGCATTGCGCTATGCACTGGAGGAGAGCTTCAACAATGGTGCATGGGCACAGGTTGCCTCACTGGCCAGCACCAGTCAGGCATTCGGTGGCAAGGGGACCGGCAACTATGCCTACCGCGTCCGGGCCGGCAACGATGCGGGGTGGGGCGTGTACTCGGCGACGAGTGTTGTTTCAGTGATCCGGCCACCGGCACCGCCCAGCCTGAGTGCGCCCGCAGGAACCTCGTCGGGCAGTGTCACGTTGAATTGGACGGGCGTTGCCATGGCGGCCAGCTACCTGCTGGATGAGAGTGTCAATGGCGGAACCTGGACGGCGGTCCAGAACGACGGTTCGACCCAGTCGCAGCGCAATGGTCTGGTGTTCGGCAACTACGCCTATCGCGTAAGGGCATGCAACATCTCTGGCTGCAGTGACTTCTCCAACACGGTGGTCGTCGCTTCCAATCCGCCCCCGGGTACGCCGCAGTTCATTCATTCCATCAAGTCGCAATGGAAGGAAGGGCGCGCCACCAAAATCTCCTGCGAGGTGAAGTGGACCAGCATGCCGGGTGCAACCAACTACGAGATGATGGCCTACGGCGGAAGGCTCGAGTATTCCGGTCCGGAGAGCTCAATCGAAGCTCAGGGCGCGGTCTACTGCGCGGAAGTACAGATTGTGCGCGCCTGCAATGCCAGCGGTTGTTGAGCCTGGTCCAACCCGTATCCGCAGAGCGTTGTGGATTACGGCGACCTGACCAACCCTCTGTGACCTGAAAATGAAGATCAGGAAAATTCTGGTTGGTGTCGCTGTTCTGTTGGGACTGTTGCTGGGCACAGTGAGTGTTTCGGCGCAGGAGATCGTCCAGTATGTGCATACCGACGCGCTGGGTTCCCCGGTTGCCATCTCTGATGCCAACGGCGCGATCGTCGAGCGCACCATTTATGAGCCCTATGGTGCGACCGTAGGTGATGCGAAGGGGGATCGCCCGGGATTCACCGGGCATGTGTCGGACTCGGCGACGGGTCTGACGTACATGCAGCAGCGGTACTACGATCCGTTGGTCGGGATATTCCTATCGACAGATCCGGTCGACGTGGGCTTGGACAACGGAGCCCTATTTAATCGATACATGTATTCGGCACTGAACCCCTATACTTTCGTTGATCCAGATGGCCGCTGCACTGGCTCTAGAATCACGAATAGTGACGGTACTTGTAAGAGTACCGGTGGGAACACGACGGCCACTGGGCCGACATCATCTGACTCCGCGATTCCGAGGGCGCCATCCTCTGGCTCATCTCCGAGCGTGGCATCTGGCGGAGAATCAAACTCCAACTGGCAAGAGATAAAGTCGCGTCTTGGCTTGTCGGGAGATTTGACAAAGAATGGAAACATCTTTGACGTCGGTGCCCTTTTTCATGATATCGCGATACCCGCAATGTACTCGCGGGGCGGCGGAGGGCTGGCTTCTGTTCCTGCTGCAATTCCAATGCTTGCTCGATTCAATTTTGCGGTACGAGCAGAGCATGTATTTAGAAGCGCCGCAGGGCATGTGAATCCCACTACGGTTGCTTCACAAATGAGATTTGTTGGTCTTTTCCAGCGTGTCAGCTCAAACCCGGCGAACCTAAGGGTGGATGCGGTTGCCGCGCGGCTAATGACGCAAGATGCAGCCTCTGCCGGTGTCAGTACGTACACTCAGACGATGAGGGGAGGGGCGCAGGTTTGGGTTCATGTGCGGAATGGTGAGATAGTCAACGCAGGCGTTAATGCCGCCGGAAAGGTAAGATGATGATTGATTCTGATGAATTGACTGATGTGGCGAAAACTCTTGCCTGGTACAAGAGTAATTTCTTCGAGGGCTGTGAAGAGAGCTTTGTTGCGGATTTTATGGTTTTTTGTTGGCAGGCGGTTGATCCCGGTCGCGTTGCTTCGCTGGATTTAGATGATGAAACTGTAGATGCATGCGCCGACATGCTCTCTGAGTTGAAGCTCTTTGTTGATGAGAGATGCGGGGAATGGGGGGCGCCTGCTTTCTGGAGGCGCTATATCGATTGGGCGGACTACGCCGCAGATTTTCCGCTTGATGAGTGCAAGCGGTTTATGCGAGAGACTGTTGGTTATCTTGAGCCTTCATTTTTCGTATTTACGACCACCGGCGGCACTGAGATGAGGTCCGAAGCAATGACGATTTTTGCCGAATACTCGCAGTCCCGCAAGGCGCGGGCTGCCTATGTTCGATCGGTAATTGAAAGTCGGCTGACGACTGACTCCTTCTATCAGCGATCCCGTTGATTCTCTCTGTCGCGAGATGCGAGAAACTGCTGCTGCGGTCGTCGTTCGGCTTTGTGGTCAGGGCAAAGCCGATATGTATGCTTCGCGCGGTCGATGTCGCCGGGCATGGCCCGGTCCACAGAGCATCTCGGCGCTTAACGCTAACGCTTAATGCCTTACGGCGTCGCCGGCACCACCTGCTGGCCAATGAAGTTGCGCTTGGCGTCGAAGTCGTACGCGATCTGCAGCTGGCCCACATCCGGGCAGGCGTGGCAGTCGCGCAGCGGCGTGCGGTACAGCAGGCGGACGCCACCGTTCTCCAGCGGCGTGGCCCCGGCCGACTGCGCCGGTGCGAACGGCGTGGCCTGCGGGTGGTCCTTCAGCAGGGCCTGCACGGCGGGGTCGGCACGCAGGGTGTCGTCCAGCTGCACGGCATCCACATCGATGCGCTTGCCGGTGGCGTCGACCAGGCGGGTGCCCTCGTTGGTGTTGGCGCGGAACGGATACTCGACCGTCGCAATGCCCAGGCCTTCGTTCTCGTGCCAGGCCGTCACGTAGGCCAGCTCGCCCCCGGTGGACAGCTGTTCGGCGGCGGTGATCGCATCGGCGCTGGCGCCGCCGGCGCGCATCGCATCGCGCAGGCAATCACGCGTGGCGGCGTTCTCACCCTGGCGGCAGGCGTTGAGGTCGCCATCCCACACCACGGCCTCGCTCCAGCGCAGCTTGCCGTCGGCGGCGGCCTTCTCTGCGCTGGGCGTGTCACCGGCAGGTGGCTCCTTGCCCGGTTCCGGTGAACGGCCCTGGCAGGCGGTCAGCAGCGCAAGCCCCAGGGCAGGCAGCAACAGGCGGGAACGGCGCATGGCGTGGACCTCGTGCGTTGTCTGGAGGCCCAAGTATCGTCAAGGCCGGGTGAACTCCACGTCGGCGCGGCATACTAGCGGCTCATTGCATACGCTGGAGTGTGGGACGTGGGCAGTCTGCAGGGCAAAACGCTTTTCATCACCGGTGCCTCGCGTGGCATCGGCCTGGCCATCGCACTGCGCGCTGCGCGCGACGGCGCCAACGTGGCCATTGCGGCCAAGTCGTCGGTGCCGAATCCGAAGCTGCCGGGCACCATCCACACCGCGGCCGAAGCGGTGACGGCGGCAGGCGGGCAGGGCCTGGCCCTGAAGTGCGACATCCGCGAGGAAGAGCAGGTGCACGCGGCGGTTGCGGCCACGGTCGATACCTTCGGTGGCATCGACATCCTGGTCAACAATGCCAGCGCGATCTGGCTGCGTGGCACGCTGGATACGCCGATGAAGCGCTTCGACCTGATGCAGCAGGTCAATTCGCGCGGCAGCTTCCTGTGCGCGCAGGCCTGCCTGCCGTACCTGCTGCAGGCGCCGAACCCGCACATCCTCACTCTCGCGCCGCCGCCAAGCCTGGAACCGCAGTGGTGGGGCGCGCATACCGGCTACACGCTGGCGAAGATGGGCATGAGCTTCGTCACGCTCGGCCTGGCCGCGGAATTCGGCCCGCAGGGTGTGGCGGTGAACGCGCTGTGGCCGCGCACGGTGATCGCCACCGATGCGATCAACATGATTCCGGGCGTCGATGCGGCCGGCTGCCGCACGCCGCAGATCATGGCCGATGCTGCGCACGCGGTGCTGGTGCGCGAGGCGGCGGGTTTCCATGGCCAGTTCCTGATCGACGATGACGTGCTGGCACAGGCGGGTATCACCGATCTGTCCGGCTATGCGGTGGATCCATCGCGTCCGTTGTTGCCGGATCTGTTCCTGGAGTGATCGCGCGTCGCCGGCAGAGGCCGAGGGCTGCGACCTTCGGCCTGCTGCGCTAGAATGCGCGGCTGTAATCGTTTTCAACAAGGACGTGAACCCATGTCACGCGCTCTTTCCGTCGCGGCGCTGGCCGCTTCGCTGTCGATTGTCCTGGCTGCCTGCGGCGGCAAGGCACCGGCAACCACTGGCGACGCCGGCCCTTCCAGCACGCCCGACGCCAGCGCGGCGCCGTCCGACGCACAGCAGCAGTTGACCGCCAAGCTCAACGCCTACATCGGCTGCTTCAACACGCTTGATTCGAAGACCCACGGCAGCATCGAGTCCTATACGCGCTGGATCAAGGACGTCGAGGCCGGCCCGAGCGGGCGCGAGACCCAGGTGTACGGTCCGTTCGAGATCAGCGATTACGACATGAAGCAGTGCGATGGCCCCGTGACCGAGGCGATGGCTGCCAAGCCGGCGCTGGCTGAGCTCGATGCCGCTGCTGGCCATTACCAGCAGGCGCTGAAGGCACTGGTGCCGCTCAGCAAGGACGCGCACGACTATTACGATCGCCAGGACTACGAAGACGACCAGTTCGCCAAGGGAAAGCAGCTGCACGCGCCCTTGATGGCCGCCTTCAAGGAGTTCGTGACTGCCAGCGAAACGTTCAACGCCGAGCTGGAGCGCCAGAACGACGCCGCCCAGCGCGAGCAGCTCAAGGTATTGGAACAGGCCGAGGGACGCACGCGCGAGTACTACCGTCTGGCAATGATGCTGGAAGCCAAGGCCATCATGGATCTGATGAGTGAGGATGACTTCGATCAGGCCAAGGCGCGCGAGCGCCTGGATGCGTTCAACCGCATTTCCGACGAAGCGCATGCGAAGGTGGCTGATCAGGAGCCGGGCAAGCTGGACTGGAACAGCTTCGAGCGTGAAGCCGAGAACTTCCGTCGCGAAGGCAAGGAGCGGCTGCAGCGCGTCAGCGAGAAAAAGCCTTACAGCGATTTCGAACGACGCATGCTGGATTCGCCCTCGATGGCGCCGCGTGGCTCCGCCAACAAGCTGATGCAGGAATACAACTCGCTGGTTTTCCAGAGCAACCGCCAGTAGCGAAGCTCAACGTTATTTTTGTCGCGATCGAGCAGGATGATTGCGACATGACGCGCCCCGCAGCCCCGAATGCCAGCACCTTCCCGAGGTGCTGGAGCGCGCGCCCGCGCCATGCATGAAGATGCCTGCAGTTTTCACTGGTGCAAGGAACTGATTTGAACGCATCCACACGCCTGATTCCCGTTCTCCTGCTTGGCGCGCTGGCCGGCTGCAACAACCCGGCGGGGCTGGCGGTCGCCGACCCCGGGCTGGGGAAGGTGAACGCCTACATCGAGTGTTACAACGGCGTCGAACAGCCCATCCGCGAGGGTTTCCAGACCTATACGGGCTGGATGAAGGATCCCGAGGCCGGCCCGACCGGCAAGGAAGCGCAGCCGCGTTCACCCGGCAAGCTGTTGTCGCACCGGGTCGACTATTGCGGCCAGCCGCTGACCGATGCGCTGGCAAAGACCCCTGCCACGCCGCTGGATGCACCAGCGCGACAGTACCAGCGGGCATTCCAGGCACTGAACACCCTGATCGAGCGTGCCGATGGGTACTTCACCCGCGAGGACTATCGTCGCGATGGTGGCGAAGGGATGCGCAGCCAGCATACCCCGCTGATGCAGGCCTATGCTGATTTCTTCAAGGCCAGCGAAGCGATGGATGCTGCGCTGGAAAAGAACGAGAACGATCGCCGCGCCGCCCAGCTGAAGCAGATCGAGGAAAGCGAAGGCCCTCGCTGGCCTATTACCACCTGCGCCTTGTCGGCGATGGCAAGCAGCTGGCGATGGCGTTCCAGAGCGACGCACCGGACGTTGCGGTATTGCGCGGCCAGCTGGCCGACTATCAGGCGCTGGTGACGGAAATCCAGAACAGTGGTGTCGGCAAGGACGACCCGATGTGGGGTCATGTGCAGCGTTCGGCCGACAAGCTGGTGCGTACCGCCGGTCGCGGTGTCGAGCGTCTGGAGCAGGGCAAGCCGATCACCGCCGATGCGTTGGCCGCCGAGCGCAAGGCGTCGGGCAGCTGGCTCACCACCGATCCTGAGGGCGCGCAGTCGACGATCCTGGATGCCTACAACGACCTGGTGACCACCAGCAACCGCATGCGTTGAGGAGGATCCACGCATGGCGTGGAGCTACCGGGGGTAGTGCCGGGTCACGCCCGGCACGCACCCTGCGGGTTTGGTAGTGCCGGCCGCTGGCCGGCATGTGCCTCAATGGCTGAAAGCATCCGGTAGTTCACCCCCGCACTTGCGGCAATGCCGTGCATCCGGCTCGTGGCCTTCCAGCCCGCAGTGCGGGCAGCCACGCGCATCGCGGCGCGCGGCCAGCTCGGCTTCACGCATTGTGCTGGCCAGCTCCGCGGTGTAGATGCCGGTGGGCACGGCGATGATGCTGTAGCCGATCAGGATCAGCACCGACGTGACGAAGCGGCCAAGCACGGTCTGCGGCACGATGTCGCCGAAGCCGACCGTGGCCATGGTCACCACCGCCCAGTACATGCTGGCCGGGATGTTGGTGAAGCCGTGTTCGGGGCCCTCGATCACGTACATCAGCGCGCCGGCGATGATGGTGATGGTGATCACCGTGAACAGGAACACCAGCACCTTGCGCCTGCTGCGCCACAGCGACGTCATCAGCACGCCGCTTTCCTCGATGTAGCGGGTCAGCTTGAGGATGCGGAACACGCGCAGGATGCGCAACGCGCGTACCACCAGCAGGCTCTGCGCGCCAGGAATGAACATCGACAGGTAGGCGGGCAGGATCGACAGCAGGTCGATGATGCCCCAGATGCTCACCGCGTAACGCAGCGGACGCTTGACCACGGCCAGCCGCAGCAGGTACTCGGCGGTGAAGATGATCGTGAAGGCCCATTCCAGGATGTACAGGCCGGTGGACCATTCGGCATGCAGGTGCTGCACGCTGTCGATCATCACCACCAGGATGCTGGCGACGATCGCCACCACCAGGATCAGGTCGAAATTGCGCGAGGGCCGCGAGTCGTGGCGGTAGATGATGTCGAACCACCGGCGGCGCCAGCCGGTCTCGGTGGCGGGGTTCAGCTGGGGGGCAGAAAACGGTCGCATGGGCGCATTGTGCCGCAGGGGTTCCGGCGCGAGAATGGGGATTCCTGAACCCTGCCGACTGCCATGACCGCCGCTACCGATCCGCTGATCTCCCTTTCGCACTATTACCTGCCGGTCTACAAGCCCCGTCAGGTGGTACTGGAGCGAGGCCAGGGCGCCCGCGTGTGGGACAGCCAGGGCCGTGAGTTCATCGACCTGGCCGCCGGCATCGCCGTGTGCGGGCTGGGCCACAACGATCCGGACCTGGTGGCCGCACTGGTCGAGCAGGCCGGCAAGCTCTGGCACACCAGCAACGTGTTCTACAGTGCGCCGCCGCTGCACCTGGCCGAGGAGCTGGTGAAGGCCAGCCGCTTCGCCGAGCGCGTGTTCCTGTGCAACTCCGGCGCCGAAGCCAACGAAGTGGCGATCAAGATGGTCCGCAAGTGGGCCTCCAGCCAGGGCCGCCCGGCCGACAAGCGGGTGATCATCACCTTCCGTGGCAGTTTCCACGGCCGCACCCTGGGCGCGGTGACCGCCACTGCCCAGCCGAAGTACCAGGAAGGCTACGAGCCGCTGCCCGGCGGCTTCCGCTACATCGATTTCAACGATGAAGTACAGCTGGAAACCGCGATGGCCGCCGGCGACGTGGCGGCGGTGATGCTGGAGCCCATCCAGGGCGAGGGCGGCGTGATGCCGGCCAAGTCCGGTTTCCTCAAGCGCGTGCGCGAACTGTGCGACCAGCACAACGCACTGCTGGTGCTGGACGAGATCCAGGCCGGCATGGGCCGCACCGGCACGCTGTTCGCGCACTGGCAGGACGACGTGGTGCCGGACATGGTTACCCTGGCCAAGGCACTCGGTGGCGGCTTCCCGATCGGCGCGATGCTGGCCGGCCCGAAGGTGGCCGAGACCATGCAGTTCGGCGCGCACGGCACCACCTTTGGTGGCAACCCGCTGGCTGCTGCGGTGGCCCGCGTGGCGCTGCGCAAGCTGGCCTCGGCGGAGATCGCCGCCAACGTCAGTCGCCAGTCCAAGGCGCTGCGCGATGGCTTCGCCCGCATCAACGACGAGTTCGGTGTGTTCAGCGACGTGCGTGGTCGTGGCCTGATGCTGGGCGCGGTGCTGAGCAAGGACTTCGCCGGCCAGGCCGGTGCGATCCTCGACCACGCCGCCGAGCAGGGCCTACTGACCCTGCAGGCCGGCCCGGACGTGCTGCGCTTCGTGCCGTCGCTGAACATCACCGACGAAGAAGTGGCCGAAGGCCTGAAGCGCCTGCGCGCGGCGATTGCCGCGTTCATCGCCGCGCGCTGAGGCCATCATGCCGGGGTCGGACCCCTCTCCTGCGGAGAGGGCTCTGACCCCGTTGCTGAGGAATGCCCGTAGAGCCGAGCCCATGCTCGGTTCATCGCGATGCCAGGCCACAGCAGCCGAGCATGGGCTCGGCTCTACAGTGGTTCACGCAATCCGGTAGCGCTTCAACACCTTGCCCAATCCCCGGCCATCGCGCACGGTTTCCGCGTGCAGGCCGGCAGCGCGCGCGCCACGCACATTGGCGAACAGGTCATCGACGAACAGCGTGCGCGAAGGTGCCACGCCCAGCGCTTCCAGCGTGCGCAGAAACACCGCCGGCGCCGGTTTGCGCAGGCCGAAATCCGCACTGCAGAACACGCGCGCCTGCAGGGCAGGAAACAGTTCCGGCAGCAGGGTGGGCAATGCCTGCTGCATCAGCGCGCCGTTGTTGGTCAGCACCGCGATTGGCAGTTGCAGGGCCTGCAATCGTTGCAACACGGCCGCCTGAGGATGGCTGGCGGCCCGTCGCGCCGCGGTCCATGCAGCCACATCGACAGTCGTGCCCAGAAGCTCTCCCAGCTGCGCCAGATAGGCCGGGCCATCCAGCGTGCCATTGTCATGCGCTGCTTCCAGGCCGCTGTCGTACAGCGCGGCCTGTACGGCGTGCGTCGGAACCTGCAGTGTCCGGGCCAGATGCAGCACGCGTTGCCCGCGCTGGTACTGCACCAGCACGCCATCCACATCCAGCAGCAACAGGTCGATCCGCATCGGCTGAGCATGCCATTGCGATGAGTGCGCGGGAAACCCTGGAGCTGGCATGCGACAGACGGTCGCAGACGGCGCCGCAGGGGGCTGCCTAGAATGGCGCTTGAATCCGCAGGAGATGCAATGATGAAGGCTTGGAGGGTGGCAGTGGGACTGGGTGCGCTGATGCTGGCGCCGTCGGCGATGGCGCGGGTGTGTGCGGTGAGCATCGACAGCACCGACCAGATGAGCTTCAGCAGCCGCGAGATCAAGGTTGCCGCTGATTGCACCGCCGTGGACCTGACCCTGCGCCATACCGGCAAGCTGGCGGTCACCGCGATGGGCCACAACTGGGTGCTGACCCGCAGCGCTGATTACCAGCCGGTGGCGATGGCGGGCATGCGCATGACCCTGGCTGACAGCTACCTGCCGAAGGCCGACAAGCGCGTGCTGGCGCACACCAAGGTGATCGGCGGCGGCGAGACCACGCGCGTGCGTTTCTCTACCCAGGGCCTGCAGAAAGGTGGCGACTACACCTTCTTCTGTTCGTTCCCCGGCCACTTCGCGATGATGAAGGGCAAGTTCCTCTTCGGTTAGAAAAAAAGGGGACGGAGGGGATTAAGTCGTTTGTGCACAAACGACTTAATCCCCTCCGTCCCCTTTTTGCGATCAGCCCTTGGTGGCCTTGAACGCCACGCGTGCAGCGGCGAGGGTGGCCTCGATCACCGCATCGTCGTGCGCGCTGGACAGGAAACCGGCTTCGTACGCCGACGGCGCCAGGAACACGCCCTGGTCCAGCATCGCATGGAAGAAGCGGTTGAACGCCGGGATGTCACAGGCAGTGGCCTGCGCATAGGTCTCCACCTTCTCGCTGGTGAAGAACAGCCCGAACATCGCGCCCACGCGGGTGGTGGTCACGGCCACGCCGGCTTCGGCGGCGGCCGCTTCCAGGCCGGCACACAGGCGCGCGGTGCGCTCGGCCAGGTCGGCGTGGAAGCCCGGCTGCTGGATCAGTTCCAGCATCGCCAGGCCGGCGGCCATCGCCACCGGGTTGCCGCTCAGCGTACCTGCCTGGTAGATCGGGCCGGCCGGGGCGATCTGCTGCATCAGCTCGCGGCGGCCGCCGTAGGCCCCGACCGGCATGCCGCCGCCAATGATCTTGCCGAAGGTGGTCAGGTCCGGGGTGATGCCGTAGTGCGCCTGTGCGCCGCCGAGGGCGACGCGGAAGCCGGTCATCACCTCGTCGAAGATCAGCAGCGCGCCATGCTTCGTGCACAGTTCGCGCAGGTGCTGCAGGTAGCCCTCGCGCGGCGGGATGCAGTTGGCGTTGCCGACCACCGGCTCGATGATCAGGCCGGCAATGTCGTCACCCTGCTGCGCGAACAGCGCAGTGGCCGCTTCGAAATCGTTGTAGGGCAGGGTCAGGGTCAGTTCGCTCAGCCCGGCCGGGACGCCCGGCGAGGTCGGCACGCCCAGGGTCAGCATGCCGCTGCCGGCCTTGACCAGGAACGAGTCGCCATGGCCGTGATAGCAGCCTTCGAACTTCACGATGCGGTTGCGGCCGGTCGCACCACGCGCCAGGCGGATCGCCGACAGCGTGGCCTCGGTGCCGGAGTTGACCATGCGCACCATCTCGCACGACGGCACCAGGCGGGTGATGGTCTCGGCCATGGTCACTTCGGCTGCGCACGGCGCGCCGAAGGACAGGCCGTTGTCGATCGCCTTCTTCACCGCCTGGCGCACGGCCGGGTGGTTGTGGCCGACGATCATCGGGCCCCAGGAACCGACGTAGTCGATGTAGCGGTTGCCGTCGACGTCGTACAGGTAGGCGCCGTCGGCGCGCTCGACGAAGAACGGTTCGCCACCGACCGATTTGAACGCGCGTACCGGCGAATTGACGCCGCCCGGCAGCAGTTGCTGGGCGCGGGAGAACAGGGCGTGGGACTGGTCGTGGTTCATGGGGCTTTCCTGGGCGTTACGCGAACTGGGCGAGGTAGGCGCGCTGGGTCGCGACCGGGTCTTCGGCGGCGAACACGCTGCTGACCACGGCGACCAGATCGGCGCCGGCGTCGATGATGGGACCGACATTGTCCGGCGTCAGGCCGCCGATCGCCACCCGCGGCACGCCCAGTGCGGCGCTTTGCCGCAGCAGGTCGGTATGCGCGCGGCTGCTGGTGACCTTGGTCGTGGTCGGGAAGAACGCGCCGAAGGCCACGTAGCTGGCGCCGGCGGCCACGGCCTTCTCTGCATTGGCCAGCTGGTCGTAGCAGGAGGCGCCGATGATGGCCTCGGCACCGAGCAGGGCGCGTGCGCTGGGGATGTCACCGTCGGTGCCGCCCAGGTGCACCCCCGCCGCGCCAACGGCTTTGGCCAGCGCCGGGTCGTCGTTGACGATCAGCGGCACGCCGTGTTCCGCGCACAGCGCCTGCAGGGCGGTGGCCTGCTCCCGCCGCAGCGCGTCACTGGCGGTCTTGTTGCGGTACTGCAGCCAGGTGGTGCCAGCGGCCAGCAGCGGCGCGGTACGGGCCAGCAGGCGTGCGGTATCGGGCTCGTCCGGGGTGATCAGGTAGACGCCGCGGGGCGCCGGGGAAGCAGAAGTCATCGATGGCTACCGGTGAGTGGACCGCGATGGGACAATGGCGGCCCGTGAATCCAGCCCTGATTATCCGATGAGCGATGCCACCCCCACCACCTTGCGCACCTGGATGTGCGTGGTCTGCGGCTTCCTGTACAACGAAGCGGACGGCCTGCCGGAGGAGGGCATCGCGCCGGGGACGCGCTGGGAGGACATTCCGGAGACCTGGACCTGCCCGGACTGCGGGGTCACCAAGGCCGATTTCGAGATGGTCGAGGTCGATTGATGAGGGTAGGTGTGGACTGTTGGTCCACACCCCGGCACCCTCAATGCAGCCGCGGCATCGGTCCGCCGAGGTCGATCAGCTTCTCGCGCAGCCACTGCGCATCACTGGCTTCCGGGTTGCGCTTCAGGTACTGCCCCAGGTCGTGGCGGGCACCGGCCAGGTACTCCAGTTGCAGGTAGGCCAGGCCGCGGTCACGCAGCGCATCGTCCTGCTCCGGGGCGAGCTTCAGCAGGCGGTCGGCACTGCGCGCGGCGCGGTCCCATTCGCCGGCTTCGGCATACACGCCGTGCAGGTTGCGCAGCATGCGCATCAGGATCGCGCGCGCCGGCGCCGGGTCCAGAATCTGCGCCAGCACCTGGTCGTCGGGCATCTGCCCGCCCAGGTGTGACTTGGCGCGTTCGCGCAGTTCGTCCACGTCCAGCGGGCGACCACCATTGAACGGGTCCATCACCAGCACGCCGTCGTCCACCGGCAGGCGCACCAGGAAGTGGCCGGGGAAGGACACGCCGTCGAGCGGAATGCCCAGCCGCCGCGCGACTTCCATCTGCACCAGCGCCAGCGAGATCGGGTTGCCCAGCCGGCGCTCGAATACCTGGTTGAGGTAGCTGTTGCGCGGGTCGTAATACTCGTCGTGGTCGCCGCTGTAGCCCAGCTCGTCGAACAGGTGGCGGTTGATCGCCGCCATCTTCAATGGACTGTTGTCGATGCTCTCCACTTCCGAGCGGAGGTGGTCGACGTGGCTCTGGATCAGCGCATCGTAGGTCGACGGCTGCAGATCGGGGTATTCATCGCGCGCGATCAGCAGCGCGGTCGGCAACAGTGGCAGCGCCTCGTCTTCGAGGTCGGCCAGTGCATCCCAGTCGGGGAGTGTGATCCGGTCCTGCATGGCCACAGACTGGCGTCATTCGCAGGCCGTTTCAAGCGGTGCCGCGTGAAAAATGCAGGGGTCAGATCCCTTTCGCGTGCGAAGGGGATCTGACCCCTGCAGGGTTGCCGGCCAGCGGCCGGCACTACTGCGGGTGCCGGGCGCAGCCCGGCCGTACCTTACTTTTCGATGCCCGGGCCGAATTTCAGCTCCGTGCCGTCCTTCAACTGCAGCTTCTCGGCCTGGCCGGCGTTGAGTTCCAGCACGTAGCGCGCCGGGCCACCGCTGGGGTAGGGCGGGCACATGTCGCCGGCCGAGCACGGCGGTACGTCGCGCTGCTGGCTGACCAGCCTGCGCTGGCTGTCGAAGTACAGGATGTCCAGCGCGATCCTGGTGTTCTTCATCCAGTACGCCTGCATTTCTTCGCGGTCGTGGATGAACAGCATGCCGTGGTCGGCCGCCATCTGGTCGCGGAACATCAGCCCGCGCGCGCGGGTTTCGTCATTGGTGGCCAGCTCCACCTGGTAGCGGGCGCCATCCAGCTCGACCCAATGGCGGGCCGCGTCGGTGGCACAGCCGGCCAGGGCCAGCAGCGGAAGCATCAGCAGCGAACGCAACAGCGACATCGTCAGGATCCTTCGGAAGGGTCAGAGCACGACCGGCGGCTCGCCGCCGACGATCACCACGTCGGCGCGACGGCGCGCGAACAGGCCCACGCAGACCACGCCCGGCAGTTGGTTGAGCTCGCGCTCCAGCTTTTCCGGATCGGTGATCTGCAGGTTGTGGATGTCCAGGATCTGGTTGCCATTGTCGGTGACCACGCCTTCGCGCCAGGTCGGCTGGCCGCCGGTCATGTCGCGGATCTGCCGGGCGACCAGGCTGCGCGCCATCGGGATCACTTCCACCGGCAGCGGGAACCTGCCCAGCACCGGCACCTGCTTGCTCGGGTCGACGATGCAGATGAAGCGCTCGCTGGCCTCGGCGATGATCTTCTCGCGGGTCAGTGCGGCGCCGCCGCCCTTGATCAGGCACTTGTTCGGATCGCACTCATCGGCGCCGTCCACGTACAGCGACAGGTTGCCGCTGTGGTTCAGCTCGATCACTTCGATGCCGTGCTGCTTCAGGCGCGCGGTGCTCTGCTCGGAGCTGGACACGGCGCCCTTGATGCGGTGCTGGATGCGGGCCAGGGCATCGATGAAATAGGCCACGGTGGAACCGGTGCCGACACCGACGATCATGCCGTCTTCGACGTATTCGATGGCTTTCTCGGCGGCCAGGCGCTTGGCTTCGGACATGGGAGAACTCTCAGGCAGGGAATCAGGATTTCTTTTCCAGCGACAGCAGCAGCTTCCACTGCGCGGCGGTCACCGGGAACACCGACAGGCGGTTGCCCTTGGCAACCAGCGGGAAGCCTTCGCCCAGTTCCTCGGCGTGCAGCTTGATCTCGTCCAGCGCGATCACCTGCTTCAGCTTGCGGTCGAAGGCCACGTCCACCAGCATCCAGCGCGGGTTCTCGCGCGTGCTCTTGGGGTCGTAGTAGTCGGATTTTGGATCGAACTGGGTGTCGTCCGGATAGGCGGTGCTGGCCACCGTGGCCAGGCCGACGATGCCCGGCACCTTGGTATTGGAGTGGTAGAACAGGATGCCGTCGCCCACCTGCATGCCATCGCGCATGAAGTTGCGCGCCTGGTAGTTGCGCACCCCGTTCCAGGGTTCGACCTTGACCTTGGCCAGGTCATCGATGGAGAAGGCGTCCGGTTCGGACTTCATCAGCCAGTAGCGCTTGCGGGCGGTCATGCGTTCACGGGGGCAGCGGAGGGGAACAGGGTGCCGTCTTCGGTGCAGATCGCATCCACCGGCACGTCCCACGACGCCACCGGCAAGGACTCGACCTGCTGCACCGCGAACGCAGCACCGACCAGCCAGGGCGGCGCCGGCCGGTCTTGGCGGAAGGCGAAGCTGCGATCATACCAGCCGCCCCCCATGCCCAGCCGCCGGCACTGTGCGTCGAAGCCCACCAGCGGGGCCACCACCAGCGCCATCTGCGCCGGTTCCAGCGTATCGTCCAGCGCTACGTCCGGTTCGGGAATGCCGTAGCGGTTGCTGGTCAGCGCCTGCCCCGGCCGCCACGGCGCGAAGCGCAGCACCTCGCCGGCCAGCACCGGCAGGCAGTAGGTGAGGCCTTCGGGCAGTTGCAGCTGCCAGCGGTGCAGGGCGATTTCGCCATCCAGCGCCCAGTAGCCGGCCACGGCGCCTTCGCGTGGGGTGAACGGCAGGGCGAGCAGGGCATCGGCAAGGGATTCGGCGGCAGCGATGCGCTCACCGGCGGAAAGGTCGCGGCGGCGTTGCCGCAGGTCGTGGCGCAGGGCCTGGCGCGGGTCGGTCATGGCAGCGTGCGGCAAGGATCAGCCGCCATTGTGCCGGAAAGAACAAGGGCGACGCCCGAAGACGCCGCCCTTGCTGGAATATTGCATTCTCCGCAATGTCGATGCATGCGAAACGACCTTGAACCCGGGGGCTCAAGTGGGAACGCTGGAGAACCATCGGGCTTCCCGCTACAAGGCGGACCTGCACTCCCGGCGCTGTCGCGCTCCCGGTGTCGTTCTTAAGGGACAAGGCGAATGTTTGCACATGCCGTCGAGTACCGCAGAGAACGCGTGGCCATTATAGCCAGCGTGCAGGATCTGGATAGGCCGTTCGTCGGCAACAGTCCGTGCCAATTCAGATATGCGAAAAAGGGACGGAGGGGATTAAGACGTTTCCGGCACGGATGGGGCGAATGCGCCTTAATCCCCTCCGTCCCCTTTTTCTAGGGGGTGCCGTCGATCGCGCGGTCCAGACGCCTGTTCAGGTCGGCCAGCGTCTGCTGCAGGGCCACGGCCTGGCGGGCGTTCTCGTCGCGCAGCAGCTGCAGTTCGTGGGCCAGGTTCAGTGCGGCCAGCACGGCGACGCGGTCGACGGCGGCCATGCGGTTGCTGCCGCGGATTTCGCGCATGCGCGCATCGAGCAGGCGCGCGGCGGCCATCAGGCTGTCGCGTTCATCGCCGCCGACACCCACCGTGTATTCACGATCGAGGATGCGGACACTGACCGGTTCGGCGCTCATGTGTGCTGCTCCAGGGATTTGAGCCGGCTGATCATTGCTTCCACCCGCGAGCGTGCCTGCTCGTTCTTGGCCAGCAGCGTGGAACGCTCGGCCACCAGCTGTTCCTGCTGGTGGCGCAGGCTGCGGTTCTCCTCGGCCAGGCGCTGGTTGCGTTCGAGCAACGCTTCCACGCGGGCGGCGAAGTCCTGCAGCTGGGCAAGGGGATCGGCGGGTTCCATGCGGGCACGATAGGCAAGCCGGGCAAGGGCGGTCAAGCGTTGTCGCAGCAAGGCCTGGCGGCCGCAGAGAGGACGCCGCCGGGTTGCTACACTACTGGGTCTCACGGGCGCGCGCGTGCGCGCCCCGGGTTTCCTTCTCCGAACGAGCCGCACGATGACCGAACTTCCCTCCGTCGACGACGTTACCCGCGCCAGCCAGGAACTGGGCCTGGGCGCTACCGCTGCCGAGCTGCACGGTGCGCTGTGTGGCTGGCTGGCCGCCGGTGGCGCCCCCGGCAACGACTGGCCGGCACGGGTGCTGGCCGACGACAACCTGCCGCCGGTGGCCGCCGACAGCGTGCTGGGGCAGCTGCTGCAGGCGACCATCAAGCAGCTGGAAGACCGCGACTTCGCCTTCGAACTGCTGCTGACAGACGGCGACGACGTGTCCGCGCAGGCCGATGCCATGTTCAGCTGGACCCGCTCGTTCCTGGGTGGTTTCGGCCTGGGCAGCGGCGGCCGCCGCCCGACCTTGTCCGAAGAGGGTGAAGAAGCGCTGACCGACATGGCCAGCCTGGCACGCGCCTCCAGCGAGGATTTCGAAGCGGGTGGCGATGATGACGACGAAGCCCTGTCGGAGATCGAGGAGTTCATCCGCGTGGCGGTACTGCTGCTGCACGGTGACGTGGTGCTGGCCTCGCGCCATCGGCAGCGCCTGAACTGATGGACATCAAGCAGCGCACCGGCATCGCGGCCGGCGAATACAAGCGTCGGCGCCGCCAGCTGATGGACATGGCCGGCGAGGACGCGATCCTGGTGCTGCCGGCCGCGGCCGAGAAGGTGCGCAGCCTCGATACCCATTACCCGTTCCGCCAGGACTCGGACTTCCAGTACCTGAGCGGTTTCCCGGAGCCGGAGGCGGTATTGGTGCTGATCCCGGGCCGGCGCCACGGCGAGGCCATCCTGTTCTGCCGCGAACGTGATGCCGAGCGCGAAGCCTGGGACGGCAGCCGTGCCGGCCAGGAAGGCGCGGTGGCGCAGTACGGCATGGACGATGCGTACCCGATCGATGATCTGGACGACATCCTGCCGGGCCTGTTGGAAGGCCGTTCGCGCGTCTACTACCACTTCGGTCGCGACGCCGATTTCGACCTGAAGCTGATCGGCTGGGTCAACCGCGTGCGTTCGCAGGTGCGCCACGGCGCGCAGCCGCCGCATGAATTCCTTGAACTGGGCCATCTGCTGCACGAGCAGCGCCTGTTCAAGTCCGGTGCGGAAGTTGCATTGATGCACCACGCCGCGCAGATCAGCGTGCGTGCGCATCTGGCGGCGATGAAGGCTGCCAGGGCCGGCATCCACGAATACGAGCTGCAGGCCGAGCTGGAACGCGTGTTCCGCGCCAGCGATGCAGTGCCGGCGTATTGCAGCATCGTCGGTGCGGGCCGCAACGGTTGCATCCTGCATTACCGGGACAACAACGCGCGTTCGCGCGACGGCGAGCTGGTGCTGATCGACGCCGGTGCCGAGTACCGTGGCTACGCCAGCGACATCACCCGCACGTTTCCGGTGAATGGCCGCTTCAGCGCCGAGCAGCGTGCACTGCACGACCTGGTCGGCGATGCGCAGGCCGCCGCGCTGGCCCAGGCCAGGCCGGGCGTGCCGTACGAGGCCGGTCACCTGGCCGCGGTGCAGACCCTGACCGAGGGCCTGCTGCGGCTGGGCCTGCTGAAGGGGACGCTGGAAAAGAACCTGTCCGAAGGCCTGTACCAGCGTTTCTACCGGCACAAGACCGGGCACTGGATCGGGCTGGACGTGCACGATGTGGGCGATTACCGCCTGGCGGGCGATTCGCGGCTGCTGGAGCCGGGCATGGCATTCACCATCGAGCCGGGGCTGTACATCGGCGTGGACGATACGACGGTGGAACCGCGCTGGCGCGGCATCGGCATCCGTACCGAGGATGATGTGCTGATCACCGACGACGGTCATCGCGTGCTGACCGAAGGTCTGGCGCGCAGCGCCGACGAGATTGAAGCGGTGATGGCGGGGTAAGGGGTGTTCTGCAGGGCTTGCAGCCCTGCACCCGCAGAGGCAACAGCAAGAGCAACAGCAACAGCAACAGCAATAGCAACAGCGCGCATTCCGTGGGATGGCGGGGCACTGTGGGTGTGCGGGGACGCCGTGAACCCATCCATGGGGGCTTGGTCGCGGCATCCATGCCGCTCACACCCCGCAAACCCACAGTACCCCGCCTTCGACAGGTTCACGCGGCTGTTGGCAACCGCGGTTATTGGCACGCGCGGCTGTTGGTAGGTGTCGACCTTGGTCGACACGGAGCGAGCGCAGCGAGCGACCCGCTTCTGCTTTTCTTTCTTCTTTTTCCGTGGTTGGACGCAGCAGGAAACTGTCAAAGGACGGGCGGCGTGGATTTGCAGGACCGTTGGCGCCATGGATGGCGCCATCGAGCCCCCATGGATGGGTTTACGGCGTGTCCTGCAAACCCACCCCGCCCGGCCAAGCGCGGCCTTTGATATCAGCGCCCAACCACGAGGGGCTCAGCCGTTGGCCGCCGCAAACGCCGGCCGCGTCAGGTTGTCCGCCTCGCCCTCGGTGCACAGCACTTCGTCTTCAATGCGGATGCCACCATACGGACGGAAGAAATCCACGCGGTCCCAGTTGATCGCATCACCATGGCCGGCGTCCTTCACTTCGTTCAACAGCATGTCGATGAAGTACAGGCCCGGTTCAATGGTCACCACCATGCCCGGTTCCAGTACGCGGGTCAGGCGCAGGTACGGGTGGCCCGCCGGGCGCTCGATGCGGCCGCCCTCGTCGCTGGCCGCGAAACCGGCCACGTCGTGCACCTGCAGGCCGATCAGGTGGCCGATGCCATGCGGGAAGAACGCGGCGCTGACGCCGGTCTCCAGCGCGGTCTGCGGCGAGACCTTGATCACGCCGAAGTCCTTCAGCACGCCCATCAGCGAAAGATGTGCGTCCACGTGCAGCTGCTTGTAGTCGAAGCCCGGGCGCACTGCTGCGCACATCTGCTGCTGGGCGGCGTCGACGGCAGCAATCATCGCAGCGAATTCGTCGTGGCCCTGCGCGGCGTAGGTACGGGTGATGTCGCTGGCGTAGCCGTGCGCGCTGGCGCCTGCATCGATCAGGAAGCTGCGCAGCGGCTGCGGCGCCTTGCGGCCCAGCTCGGTGTAATGCAGCACGGCGGCATGTTCATTGAGCGCCACGATGTTGCCGTAGGGCAGCTCGTTGGCATCCTGGCCCACTGCCTGGCAGTACGCCATGTGGATGCTGAATTCGTCGGCGCCGTTGCGGAACGCGGCTTCGGCGGCGCGGTGGCCGCGCACGCCCAGCACCTGCGCCTGGCGCATCAGCGCGATCTCATACGGCGTCTTGCTGCCGCGGTGCCATTCCAGGTAGTTCACCACCGGTGCCGGGTTGTTCGGCACGTACCTGCCCAGCGCGCTCTGCGGCTCGCCGAGGATCGCGCAGCGCGACGGGTCGGCCGGCAGCAGGGCCAGCGCCTCTTCGGGCTTGCGGATGATGTGGATGTCGAAGTGCTCCACCCACCAGCCACTCGGTGCGTCCGGTACCACGTGCCAGTAATCGAAGGGCTGGTGGAAGATCACCGCCGGGCGCTTGCCCGGGGTGAACACGATCCAGCTGTTGGGCACCCGGGTCAGCGGCAGCCAGGCCTTGAACTGCGGATTGACCGCGTACGGGTAGTCGCGATCGTCGAACACCTGGTAGTGCAGGGTGCCGCTGGGCACGACCAGATGGTCGAAGCCGCCGCGGGCCAACGCCTGTTCGGCACGTCGGCACAGCACGGCCAGGTGGTCGGGGTACAGGGCGCCGGGGTCTTGCTGGATCATTGCGGTGGCTCGACACGGAAAACGGCCCTAGATTCTGCCGCATACCGGGAAAAACCGCTGTGCTGGAACCGGCACTCAGGCCGTCGAAACCGGTGCCTCGTCGCTGTCTTCGCCTATCCACTGGCGCAGCAGCTGCCGATGTTCGCGTGACAGGGTGAGGAAGCGGAAACCGGTCCAGCTCTGGCCGGGCACATGCGCCGGCTCGCTCCACAGCAGGTGCACGCCCACGTCAATGGCCTCGTGGCGGCCGTCACTGATCGGCAACGGGAAGCGGAACTGGTACAGCGCGTCCTCGCGCAGCGGGGTGCTGGCCAGCATCAACATGCCAGTCTCGGAGACATTGCCGAGCCGGCCCACCACGCATTCGCGCATCTGGTCGGTGACCGGTACCAGGTCCGAGACCTGGCGACGCGGCGCGCGGCGGGTGTCCTGCGGCGGTTGCACGTTCAAACGGACGCCTCCCTGTAACGGCCGCCGGCCAGCGCACGCAGCGCACCGAGGCTGGCCTGCCATGCGCGATCGACCAGCCGCCCCTTGTCTTCGGTGACCAGCTGCGCACGTCCAGCGCTGAGCTGCCGGGCCAGCGTATCAAGGTCGGTATCGGCGATCTTCTGCCCGCGCGGATTGACGAACAGGGCGTGGCCGGTCAGCAGGCTGTACCAGGACAGGCGCTGGCGGCGCAGGGTGCCGTCACCGTTGTCGATGTCGAACCAGCTGCCAAAGGGCAGGGTCACGAGCTGCTGGTAGGCCGCCTCTTCGGCGCTGCTGCGCGGCGTGCGCGGGGCGTCGGCGCTGCCGCTGGCAGCATGTTCACCCAGTCGTGCACGTGCCTTCAGGCGCGCACTGAGCTCGGTGCGCGAGGTGCTTTCATCCTCGCCTCCTGGCGTGGCCAGGCGGCGTGCAACGGCGGCGGCTTCCTCGGCGTGATAGCCGACCTGCACGAGCGCCGATTCCACCTCGCTGGCCAGCACTGCATCGGTGCCACCGTTGGCATCGACGGCCTGCGCGGTCACCGCGGCGATGCGCTCGGTCTGTAGCAGGCGTTCCTGCCACTGCGGCGAATCTTCGCCATGGCGCAGGCGGGTGAGGGTGAGTGCATCGGCCCAGGCCTGGCGCAGCAGGGTCTGCACGAAGCGCGGCGGCGCCTGTGTGTCGCAGCACTGGTCGATCTGCGCATTGGCCTGGCGACGCGCCAGTTCCAGCCGTTCCTTGCCACGCGCGGCCTCGACGTGGCGGCGCTCGGCCAGTTCGGCGCGATGGGCCGCCGCGCGCTGATGCTGCTGCACGTCTTCGTTGGCGGCGGCGAAGGCCTCGGGCGAGCGTGCATCCTGGCCGAGCAGACCCTGCACGCTCTGCGCCATGCGCTGCAGCAGCTGGGGATCCACGTCATCGTCGCCCAGCCAGTTGGCGCCGACTTCGGCAATCTGGTTGAGCAGTTCGCGTGCAGGGTGTTCATCGCGCACGAAGAAGCCGGGGTCGGCCATCGCCGCACGCGCCAGCGGTACCTGCAGGCGCGCCAGCAGGGCGGCCGGCACCGGGTCGGGGCGCTGCTGTTGCTGCACCTGCTGCATCAGCAGGCGCAGCAGGTCGAGGTTGTCGCGGTCGTGGCTGCCCAGCTGGGCCTGCGCGCCGTGCTCGCTGCGCAGCTGGGCGACCACCGCGGCCTGCAGGTCGGCGACGCCGGTGGCCGCGCTGGACTGGGCCTGCAGCCGCGCGAGGACCGCATCGACGGCCGCACTGGGCACGGCAGCGGTGTCCGCAGGAGGGGCAGTGGCATGGCGGGCCTGCTGCAGCAATTCATGCAGCGCACTGCCGGTGGACGTGGTCACGCCAGCGGTGGCTGCGCCCGGCGTACCCGCGTCGTTGAATGCGTCCTGCACCAGGTTCGACCAGGAACCGGCCGGAGCGGAGCCGTTCCAGCCGGTCAACGGCGCGGCGGAACGCTTGGCAGGCTGGGTTGTGCGGCCGCCGCCCACCGACTGGGTGATGATCCGCCGGGTGCTCGACGAGCGTGCCAGGTACGGGGTGTAGACCAGGCCCGGCAGCACGCCATGCTGGGCCAGCAGCGCATTGGCGCGGTCCAGCACATCGCCCAGGCGTTCCAGCACCTGCCGCTCGAAGCTGCGGTACAGCGCAAGCTGCACCTCCACGCCAAGGGCGTCCTGTTCGGCGATCCGGCGCACCATCGCGCACAGGGCCTGCGGTGCCAGTGGCAGGGTGTCGGCCTCGAACGCCGGCGCCGCCGCGAGCACGCCCAGGCGCTGTCCCAGCAGGTTCAACGTATTGGTTGAACGCAGGGTCTCGCGCCGGATCATTTCGGTCAGCAGCAGGTCGCGATCCACCTCGTGCTCATCGACCAGCGACAGGCCGAGCGTGCCCGGTAGCGGCGGCGGCGAAGCAGGGGCCGCAGCGGCGGTGGACGGCTCGCGCAGGCCCGCCAGCGCTTCGGCCACGGCATCGAGCATGCGGTCGGCGAAATGGCCGGCGAAGGCGTGCAGCTGGCCACGCTGGGCCATCAGGTCCGCCTGCTGCATCGGATTGCGTGCACGGTCGGCGTCGTGCAGCAGCGTCTGCTCCAGCGCTTCGACGGTCAGGATCAGGGGCGCGGCCAGCGTTTGCCGGCACAGGCCGATCAACGCACCCAGCAGTTCACGCACCCGCGATGGCAGGTCGCTGGCGGCCAGGCGTGCTTTGTCGGCAGAGGTGATGGAAAAGACAGCTGACATCGGCGAGCGGTACCCGGATTCCCGCGGATCGATCCTGTGAATCTACCGTGTCGGCCGCAGTCGGCGCTACTTTAGGCTGAACGTGTCTCACGTTCATCGGGCAGGGCCGACGGATGAACGGTAGTGCCTGCCGCTGGCCGGCAGCGCTGTCTTTACCAGAGTGCCGGCCAGCGGCCGGCACTACCCGGTATGGCGGAAGGCTTATTCCTCCAGGAACAGGCTCACCACATCGTTGGTGAACCGGCGGCCCAGCTCGGTCGGCTGCACATGACCCTCCGCCACCTCCAGCCAGCCGCGCTGGACGGCCTCGGCCAACGGAGCGTCCAGCACGCCGCGCGGCAGCCCGGTGCGCGACTCGAAATCGCGAAGGCCGAACCCTTCGTGCAGGCGCAGCAGGTTGAGCATGTACTCGAACGGCAGGCGCTCGGCTGCGATCACATCGTCACCCCCGAAAGAGGCCGGCGTGCCAGCGCTGTCCAGGTAGGCCTGCGGATGCTTCAGCTTCCAGCGGCGCAGCACGTGTTCTTCGGCGCCCGAGCTGATCTTGCCGTGCGCACCGGCACCGATGCCCAGGTAATCGCCGAAACGCCAGTAGTTCAGGTTGTGCGCGCTTTGCCGGCCGGGGCGCGCATAGGCGCTGACCTCGTACTGGCCGAAACCAGCCTGTGCCAGCAATGCCTGGCAGTGTTCCTGCATGTCCCAGGCGTTGTCTTCATCGGGAATGCCCTGCGGCGGCCGCGCGAAGAACACCGTGTTCGGTTCCAGGGTCAGCTGGTAGTGCGAGATGTGCGCCGGTTGCAGTGCAAATGCACGCTCCAGGTCGGCCTCGGCGCCGGCCAGGGTCTGTTCCGGCAGCGCATACATCAGGTCGATGTTGAAATTGTCGTAGCCCGCGTCCTGCGCCATCTTCACCGCGCGCTCGGCTTCGCCACTGTCGTGGATGCGGCCCAGGCGCTTGAGCATGGCGTCGTCGAAACTCTGGATGCCGAAGCTGAGGCGGTTCACGCCGGCCGCGCGGTAGCGGTCGAAACGGCCATGCTCGGCGGTGCCCGGGTTGGTTTCCAGGGTGATTTCGGCGTTGGGGGCAAAGCGCAGGCGCGCGCTGGCCTGCTGCAGGAAGCGGTCGATCGCTTCCGGCGGGAACAGGCTGGGCGTGCCGCCACCGAAGAACACGCTGTGCACCACCCGGCCCCAGACCAGCGGCAGGTCCTGGTCCAGGTCGCGCAGCAGTGCATCGATGTAGGCCTCGAACGGCAACTCGCCCTTGGCCTGGTGCGAATTGAAATCGCAGTACGGGCATTTGCGCACGCACCACGGCAGGTGCACGTACAGCGACAGCGGTGGCGGCACCAGCCGCGGTGCGCTGTCGTGGTCAGCGGAGCAGGCTTCGCCGGGCAGGTGGTTGCAGTGGTCGTGGGCGTGCGGCATGGGCTTCATCGGTAGTGCCGGCCGTTGGCCGGCTTCCCTGGTTCGATCAGGTCGGGCGTCAGTACAGCGTCGCCAGCTGTTGCTTGAGCTGCTGCAGGGCAACGGCACGGTGGCTGATGGCGTTCTTCAGCGCCGGCTCCATTTCCGCGGCGGTCAGGCCGTGGGTGGTGTCCAGGAACACCGGGTTGTAGCCGAAACCATTCGTGCCACGCAGCTCACGGATGATCTGCCCTTCCCAGCGGCCTTCGCAGATCAGCGGCTGCGGGTCGGTGGCGTGGCGCAGCAGCACGATCACCGCATAGAAGCGGGCACTGCGCTGGCCATCGGGAACACCGGCCATCGCGTCCAGCAGCTTGGCGTTGTTGGCAGCGGCGTTGGTCGGGTGGCCGGCATAGCGCGCGCTGTACAGGCCCGGTGCACCACCCAGGGCATCGACGATCAGGCCGGAATCATCGGCCAGCGCCGGCAGGCCGGTCGCTTCGCAGGCGGCGCGTGCCTTCAGCAGCGCGTTCTCGACGAAGGTCAGGCCGGTCTCTTCCACGTCGCCCAGGCCCAGCTCGGCGGCCGAGGTGATCTGCAGCGGCAGGTCGGCGAGGATCTCCTGCATCTCCACCAGCTTGCCAGCGTTGTGGCTGGCCAGTACCAGCTTCTTCATTGACGGGGCTCCAACAGGTCCCAGGTGTTGCCATACAGGTCGCGGAACACCGCGACCGTTGCATAGGGTTCTTCGCGCGGCGATTCCAGGAACTCGACGCCTGCGGCCAGCATCGCCGCGTGGTCGCGGTGGAAGTCGTCGGTGTTGAGGAAGAAGGCGACGCGGCCACCGGTCTGGTTGCCGATGCGGCTGCGCTGCGCCTCGTCGCTGGCACGGGCCAGCAGCAGGGCGGCGGCGCTGCCGTCGGTGGGGCCGACCACCACCCAGCGCTTGTGGCCCTGGTCGATGTCCTCCAACAGTGCGAAGCCGAGCTTGCCGGTGTACCAGGCAATGGCTTCGTCATAGTCGGCAACCACCAGGGTGGTCAGGGCAAGACGACGGTTCATGCCGACAGCGCCGCCTGCTGCGCGGCCAGCAGCTCGGCCACGCCCTTTTCGGCCAGGCCCAGCAGCGCGTCCAGTTCATCGCGACGGAAGGCGTGGCCTTCGGCGGTGCCCTGCAGCTCGATGAAGCCGCCACCGTCGTTCATCACCACGTTCATGTCGGTGTCGCAGTCGCTGTCTTCGGCGTAGTCCAGGTCCAGCACCGGGGTGCCGCGGTACACGCCCACCGATACTGCTGCAACTGCGCCCAGGACCGGGTTGCGCTTGATGTCGCCACGCTTCATCAGCACGTTCACCGCATCGACCAGGGCCACATAGGCGCCGGTGATGGCGGCGGTGCGGGTGCCACCGTCGGCCTGCAGTACGTCGCAGTCGAGGGTGATGGTGCGTTCGCCCAGCGCATTGCGGTCCACGCAGGCACGCAGGCTGCGGCCGATCAGGCGCTGGATCTCCAGCGTGCGGCCGCCCTGCTTGCCACGGGCCGCTTCGCGGTCGCTGCGGGTATGGGTGGCGCGCGGCAGCATGCCGTACTCGGCGGTGACCCAGCCTTCGCCCTTGCCGCGCAGGAAGCCCGGCACGCGGTTCTCGACGCTGGCGGTGCACAGCACGCGGGTTTCACCGAAGCACACCAGCACCGAACCTTCGGCGTGGCGGGTGAAGCCGCGTTGGATGACGACCGGGCGGAGCTGGTCGGGCTGGCGGCCGCTGGGGCGGGAGTCGGACATGGTGCGGGTTCCGTAATGGCGAGGGAGTACGCCGCCATGCCCGCGGCCTTCACGGGGCGGGCAAGGGGGCTCTGGTGAGGGCGCTAGGGTACCATTCCCCCTTTGCACGCACCGGACACATTCCATGATTCGAAGCATGACCGCCTATGCCGGCGGCGAGCGGGTCACCCCGTGGGGCACGCTGGGCTGCGAGCTGCGCTCGGTCAACCACCGCTTCCTGGAGGTCGGCACCCGCCTGCCCGAGGAACTGCGGGCGCTCGAACCGCAGCTGCGCGAGCGTATCGCCGCGCGCCTGAGCCGCGGCAAGCTGGATCTGGTGATGCGCCTGCGCGCGCCGGAGGCGGCTGCCAACCTGCAGGTGGACGAGGCCCTGCTGGGCCAGCTGGGCCGCCTGGCCCACCGCCTGACCTCCGATTTCCCGAACCTGCAGGTCAGCTTCACCGATCTGCTGCAGTTGCCGGGCGTGACCCGCGGCGAGGCCACGGATGCCGCCGCCCTGCAGGTCGAGGCGCTGGCCCTGCTGGACCAGGTGCTGGACGGCTTCGTCGAAGCGCGTGAGCGCGAAGGCGGCAAGCTGGCTGCGGCCATCAGCGAACGCGTGGACGGCATCGAACGCATCGCCACCGAAGTGCGCACCTTGATTCCGGCCATTCGCGACGGCCAGCGCGCCAAGCTGGCCGCCCGTCTGGCTGACCTGCCGCACCCGGTCGACCCGGGCCGTGCGGAGCAGGAGCTGGTCCTGTGGCTGCAGAAGCTGGACGTGGATGAAGAGCTGGACCGGCTCGGCAGCCATATCGTCGAGATCCGTCGCGTGCTCAAGCAGCGCGAGCCGGTCGGCCGCCGCCTGGACTTCCTGCTGCAGGAGTTCAACCGCGAAGCCAATACGCTGGGCTCGAAGTCGGTGGACAGCCGCACGTCCAATGCCGCGGTGGAGCTGAAGGTGCTGATCGACCAGATCCGCGAGCAGGTGCAGAACATCGAATGATGTTGCGTGCAGCGATACAGCAGGGGCGCCTTCGGGCGCCCTTGTCGTTCCAGCGCATCAGCGCACGCTGACGCCCGGCGCCCCTTCACCCAATCGCCCGACCACGGCCGCCTGGCCGAACCCTGCGTCGTGGAAGCAGGCCAGCACCGCATTCACTGCCTCCGGGGCGCAGGACACCAACAGCCCGCCACTGGTCTGCGGATCGGTCAGCAGTGGCTGCCAGTGGCCGGCCAAGCGTTCGGCGAAGCGCACTTCGGCGCCATACGAGGCCCAGTTGCGGGCGGAGGCGCCGGTCACGCAGCCGCGCTGCAGCAGCTCCAGCGCCTGCGGCAGCAGCGGCACCTGTGCACTGTCCACTTCGGCAGCGACGCCGCTGGCGCGGCACACTTCCAGCAGGTGGCCGAGCAGGCCGAAGCCGGTGACGTCGGTCATCGCGTGCACGCCGTCCAGCGCGGCCAGCGGCACGCCCACGCTGTTCAGGCGGGTAGTCGACGCGATCATCTGCCGGTAGCCCTCTGCATCCAGCACTTCTTTCTTCAGCGCCGACGAGTACACGCCCACGCCCAACGGCTTGCCCAGCACCAGCACATCGCCGGCGCGGGCATCGGCATTGCGCTTGAGCCGCTGAGGATCGAGCACGCCGATCGCGGCCAGGCCGTAGATCGGTTCCACCGAATCGATGCTGTGGCCGCCGGCCACCACGATGCCGGCGTCGGCGCAGGCACGCTCGCCGCCCTGCAGGATGCCGCGGATGGTTTCCTGCGGCAGGGTGTTGATCGGCATGCCGACGATGGCCAGCGCGAACAGCGGCCGCGCGCCCATCGCGTACAGGTCCGACAACGCGTTGGTGGCGGCGATGCGGCCGAAGTCGAACGGGTCGTCGACAATGGGCATGAAGAAATCGGTGGTGGCCACGATTGCCTGGCGATCATCGAGGCGGTACACCGCGGCGTCGTCGCTGGTCTCGCGGCCCACCAGCAGTTCGGCCGGTGCGGGAAGTGCTGGAACGCCGCGCAGCAGTTCGCTCAGCACGCCCGGCGCGATCTTGCAGCCGCAGCCGCCGCCATGCGCGAGAGAGGTCAGTCGTTGCGGGGCATCGGCCGTTGATGGGGCGGGTGACTGCGCGTGCGTGGCCATGCCGACATCTCCTGCGGAAACACGAATGGCGGAAGGCAGCAGGAGTCGAACCTACCAGGGAACGATCGACGCCCCCTACTGGGTTTGAAGCCCAGCCACATGCCCGGATGCGCATGCCTTCCGAAAGTACGGCGGTACCGGTGGGCTCAGTCGCGGGCTGCGTTCCACTGCAGGTCGCCGCGCGGCCGATGCTGGTCACCGACGCGTCGAGTGTAGCCAACGCGATTGAAGAACTCCAAGATCTGGATGCTGCGTTTGCGGCCCAGGCCGATGGCATCGCGGAAGGCCGCCGCATCCACCGCGCCGCTGGCCTGTGACAGCTGCGCGACCATCGCGGCGAGTTCCGCAATGCGCGCGGGTGCATAAAACAGGTCCGGCACCACCTGGAACAGTTCGCCACGTGCGGCGGCGCGGCGCAGGACGGCGCGGACATCGTCTTCGGTCAGTCCGAAGTCGGCGGCCAGAGTACGCACCCACGGCGGATCGAAGCCACCGGCGTGCAGTTGCGGCAGCACGCGTTCCAGCAGCAGGCGCTCGCGTTCCGGTGGCGCATGGTCATGGCCGGGCAGGCGCCACCAGGCGCCCACGCGCTGCAGTGCGCCGTCAGCGAGTAGGTCCTGCAGCAGAGCATTCCAGAGGCTGCCTGCAAGTGAGGGCAGGGTGCTGCGCTGCAGGCGCCCGCTGTCGACACCGGGTTCGTCCGGGCGTCGCTCATGCCAGCTATGCAGCGATGTGATCACCTGCTCGCGCAGCACCTCCCAGTGCGAGGCAAGGATGACCACCGTGTCCTCGCGGGTGATGATGCGCTGTGCGTCTGGAGGAAGATCGATCCGGTCGGCCGCGCGCCGGCAGTAGCGTTGCAGCGCGGCCATGGCAATGCCGAAGGGCGCCTGCTGCAACAGCGGGCCGATTCCCGCACCTGTGGCCAGCTGCTCCAGTGCGCCCAGCCAGGCGAGCCGTGCCGGGCTGCGCCGGCGCCGCTGTGGCGGGTCCGGGTCGAGCACGACGCCACCGCCCAGCGTGTGGGTCGCGGCGGAATCGCGGGCGATGAAGCGTTCACCACACATCGCACAGACCGGTGCATCGAACACCAGCTGCACCAACTGCCCATCACCTTGGTCACGGTCCTCCAGCAGCACCACATGGGCCTGCCGGTGCATCGTGCCCCAGTGGATGTGCAGGGGTGCCCAGTCGCGCAGTGGTGCTGCCCGTGCGGACAAGCGCAGGCGCACATCGACGCGGGTGGTGGCCAGCAGCGCGCGCGGGTCGGCAATCCAGTCGCCACGATGAATCTCGTCGCGGGCGATGGCGGCCAGGTTCAACGCGCAGCGCTGTCCGGCCATGGCGTGGTCACTGGCCTGGTTCTGCGCGTGGATGCTGCGTATGCGCACTTCAGTGGCGGCCGGCATCAGCTGCAGATGCTCGCCCACCGCGGTGACACCGCCATGTACCGCGCCGGTCGCCAATGTGCCGTGGCCGGCCAGCGAGAACACGCGGTCCACCGGCATGCGGAACAGCTCGCTGCGCAGCGCGGCCTGGCGCGCGTTGGCATCGCCGGCGGCCCATGCGTGCAGGTGGGCGCGCAAGGCGTTGATGCCTGCGTCATCGGGGGACGTGCTGTTGCAGGCGAACACGGGGGAACCCTGCAGCGGCGTTCCGGCCAGCAAAGTGGCAATCTCGATCTCGACCCGGGCGATGCGCGCGGCGTCCACGCGGTCGATCTTGGTCAGCGCCACCGCGCCGCGATCCACGCCCAGCAGCTGCAGGATCGCCAGATGCTCGCGGGTCTGCGGCATCACGCCGTCGTCGGCGGCGACGACCAGCAGGGCGACATCGATACCGGTGGCGCCGGCCACCATCGTGTGGACGAAGCGCTCATGACCCGGCACATCGACGAAACCCAGCATCGCGGCGGGGCCTGTGCCGTTCGCGCTTTCCACCGGGACATAGGCATAGCCCAGTTCAATGGAGATGCCGCGCGTGCGTTCTTCCTGCAGGCGATCGGTTTCGATGCCGGTCAGTGCCCGCACCAGGCGCGTCTTGCCATGGTCGATATGCCCGGCGGTGCCGACGATCATGGTTGCAGCGTGCTCCATTGGGCGAGGAAGTCCGCTTCGTCGGCCGGTTCCAGGCAACGCAGGTCCAGCCACAATGCGTCCTCGCCGATGCGGCCCAGCACCGGTCGCGGCAGCTGGCGCAGGCGCTTGGCCAGGCGGTCCAGGCCGCCACGTTGCGCAGTGGTGATGCGCAGGCCGGCACTGCCGAGCTGCGCCTGTGGCTGCGCACCACTGCCGATCTGGCTGTGCATCCGTGCCTGTTCAAGCATGTAGCCGGTCGGCAGCGCCGAGCGCAGCGGTGGCAGCAGGCGCTGGGCCTGCGCATCCATGTCCTGCTGCGTGCGCGAGAGCGTACGCAGTGTCGGCAGCCGTTGCGCCAGCAGCTCCGGCTCGCGGTACAGCGCCAGTACCGCCTCCAGCGCGGCCAGGCCCATCTTGTCCATGCGCAGCGCACGCTTGAGCGGGTTGCGGTTGATCCGCGCGATCAGGTCGGCGCGGCCGGCGATGATGCCGGCCTGCGGCCCACCCAGCAGCTTGTCGCCACTGAACGAGACCAGGTCGGCACCGGCCGCCAGTGTTTCCTGCACGGTCGGCTCGTGTGGCAGGCCGAAGGCCGCCAGGTCGCACAGGCTGCCGCTGCCCAGGTCCACCACCAACGGCAGGCCATGGTCGTGCGCGATCGCTGCCATCGCCGCGGTGTCGACCTTGGCGGTGAAGCCGGTGATCGCGTAGTTGCTGGCGTGCACCTCCATCAGCAGTGCGGTGCGCGGGCCGATGGCATGGGCGAAGTCGGCCGGGTGGGTGCGGTTGGTGGTGCCCACTTCCAGCAGCCGCGCGCCGGCACTGCGCATCACATCGGGAATGCGGAAGGCACCGCCGATTTCCACCAGTTCGCCGCGCGACACCACCACCTCGCGGCGGTTGGCCAGGCTGTTGAGCAGCAGCAGGACCGCCGCCGCATTGTTGTTGACCACGGTGGCGGCTTCGGCGCCGGTCAGCTCGCAGACCAGCGCCTGCACCCGTGCATCGCGGTCGCCGCGGCGGCCGCGGGTGATGTCGAATTCCAGGTCAACCGGTGCGGCCATCGCGCGGGTGACGGCCTGCACCGCGGACTCGGGCAGCAGGGCGCGACCCAGGTTGGTATGCAGCACGGTGCCGGTCAGGTTGAACATCGGCTGCAGGTTCAGCCGTGCATCGGCGATGAGTGCGGCATCAAGCGCCGCGACCAGTGCCGGGCCTTCAATGGCCTGATGCAACTGCTCGGCCGAGAGCTGCGTGGCACTGATGCGCTCACGCAGCGCCTGCAGATGTACGCGCAGCAACTGGGTGATGCGGCTGCGGCCGTGGCCCTCGATCAGTGTTGCCAAGGCAGGCAGGCGCAGCAACCGGTCCAGCGAGGGCAGCGCGGAAGCCGATGCCGGGGTGGGGGGCGTGGCTGTCATCGCCTCACTCGCCGTCGGATTGCCACAGCAGCGGATTCTGGCTGGCGCGTGCATAGCCTTCCTCGCCCAGCAGCAGGTCCAGCGCCAGCGTGCCAAGGTCATCAGCCACCGGTTCCAGCGACGGATCTTTTTCCAGATACAGGATCTTGCGGTAGCTGTGGCAGTGGTCGCAGGTTTCTGCACGTACCGCGCTCTCGCGCACCGCCTGGCCGGTATCGCCGTCGGCATCAGCCAGGGCGCGATAGGCGATGTCCTTGCCAGCGGCGCCACACTGGCTGCACTGCACGCGCACGTAGTGCCACTGGCAGGCGCACAACGAGCACGACAGGTAGCGGTAGGAGGCATAGGGCGGGCGGGCCTGCACCATGCTGGTCACCGGCAGGGTGCCGCACAGCGGGCACAGCCCTGGCGCATCGGCCAGCGGCTTCAGGTCGCTGGGGCGGAAGCTGGCCGCCAGTACTGCCCAATACACCTGCAACGCATTCATCACCAGCAGCGCAGCGACCGCGTCGACCGGGGGCGCGTCAGCGCGTTCCAGCACGGCGTGGGCCTGCGCATCCAGCCAGGTGTCGTCGGCGGCGGCGACGCGCAGCAATTCCTGCCGTGTTTCCGCCGGTAGCCCCGCTTCGTCGGCGCAGTGCCGGCACAGCGTGCGCAGCCAGTCGCGCCAGCGCCCGTCCAGATGAAGTGTGTTGGCGGGCCGCAACGGCATGCCGGCACTGGCGGCCGCGCTGGACTGCTGCGCGCGCGCGTGGTCCTGCAGCGCCTCGCGTTGCTGGGGTGTCAATTCCTCCAGCAGCGCCTGCTGTGCATCGGCCAATGCCGCCAGCAGCTGCAGGTAACCGCCGATGGCGCTGTGCGCGGCCAGGCTGCGCAGGCGCGCCGCGCGTGTGGCGAACAGCGACCCGGTATCAGGCAGGATGATGCGCGGCACGTCGCGCGAGGCGAGCGTCTCGATCTCACCGGGTTCAAGGATGCGTTGCGCCATGCAGGGCCAGCCAGAAGAACCAGCCTCCATCCTCGCCGTTGTCAGCGCTGGCGTCCAGCGCACTGTAGGCCATTTGAAATGGGGCCAGATCCGTTTTCCATAGGAAAACGGATCTGACCCCATCGGTTGCTGCCGTGTTCATCGTGTCGACCAAGGTCGACACCTACCAAAAGCACCGGGGAACTGTCGAAGGCGCCTCTGCAGGTGCAGGGCCGCAGGCCCTGCCGTTACCCCTCTTCCCGACGTCCGCGCAGGATGTCCCGGAACCACTGCCGGTGGTGCTTGTACGCCCACCCATAGGTCACCTTGCCCTGGGTCATCGCCCGCACCGAGCCCTTGATCCAGAGCGCCGCATAGATGTGCACCACGATCGCGCACACCAGCACCCAACCGAACAACGCATGGGCCAGCACCGAGAAGCGGATCAGCCCGATCGGGAAGAGATGGCTGAAGTATTGCCGCCAGATCACGAAGCCGGTCAGCAGCAGTGCCGACAGGCAACCAATGATCGCCCAGAACAGGAGCTTCTGGCCGGCATTGAAGCGGCCCACCGGCGGCAGCCTCTCATCCTCGTTGCGCAGCACATCGCGCATGCCGCGCATCCATGCGCGATCGTCGGCCGTCGGCAGATTGTCGCGCCACATGCGGAACGCCAGAAACGCAAAGCCGACCACCATGACCAGCCCGATGAATGGATGCAGGATGCGCGTCCACGGGCCGCCACCGAACAGCTGGGTCAGCGGAAACAGCGCGGGATGGAACAGTGCCAGCCCGGACAGCGCCGTCAGCACGAAGCAGATCGCCACGATCCAGTGATTGATGCGGGTCGGCGCGCGGTAGCGGATGATCTGCCGCGGGTGCGGGGCGTACTTCATGGCCGCTGCTCCTCTTCGATCTTCTTCGCCTCGTGTTCGGCTTCCTCTTCTTCCTCGTCATTGACCGTGTTGCGGCCGATGCCGATGTAATGCAGGAAGCCGGCGAAGGCGGTGGCGGCGATCGCCAGCACGCCCAGCGGCTTGGCCACGCCCTTCCAGACTTCCACCATCGGGCTGATCCGCGGGTCCTTGGGCAGGTCGGCGTACAGCTCCGGCTTGTCCACATGCTGCAGCACGTACATCACGTGGGTGCCACCCACGCCCTGCGGGTCGTACAGGCCGGCGTTCCCGTAGCCGCGCGATTTCAGGTCTTCCACGCGGCCGGCCGCGTGCTCGGTCATCGCCTGCTTGCTGCCGAAGGTGATCGCCCCGGTCGGGCAGGTCTTCACGCAGGCCGGTTCCTGGCCCACCGCCACCCGGTCCGAACACAGCGTGCACTTGTAGGCCTTGTGGTCCTTCTTGGAAATGCGCGGCACGTCGAACGGGCAACCGGTCACGCAGTAGCCGCAGCCGATGCAGTTCTCTTCCTGGAAGTCGACGATGCCGTTGGCGTACTGGATGATCGCGCCCGGCGACGGGCAGGCCTTCAGGCAGCCCGGGTCGCTGCAGTGCATGCAGCCCTCCTTGCGGATCAGCCACTCCAGCTTGCCCTTCTCGTCCTCGTACTCGCGGAACTTCATCACCGTCCACGACTGGTCGCTCAGGTCGGGCGGGTTGTCATAGCTGCCAACGCAGCTGCCGACCTCGTCGCGCAGGTCGTTCCATTCCATGCAGGCGACCTGGCAGGCCTTGCAGCCGATGCATTTGCTCACATCGATCAGCTTGGCGACCTGGCCGGTGTGCGCACCGCGCGCTTCCGGCGAGGGCGTGGTGGTGGCCGAGCGGCGGATGATGTCCAGCGATTGCAGTGACATGGCGTGTCTCCTACACCTTCTCGACCTTGACCAGGATGCACTTCGATTCGGGCGTCTGCGAGTTGCCGTCACCGATGGCGTTGGTCAGCGTATTGGCGATGTATCCAGGCTTGGCCGCACCGAGGAAGCCCCAGTGGATCGGCACGCCCACCTGGTGCACGGTCCGGCCATCGATCTGCAGGGCCTTGATGCGCTTGGTCACCATCGCCACCGCTTCGATGTGGCCACGCTTGGAACTGACCCGCACGCGGCTGCCGTTGCTGATGCCCAGCTCGTCGGCCAAGGCCGCGCCGATCTCGACGAACTGCTCGGGCTGGATGATGGCGTTCAACTTGCCGTGCTTGGTCCAGAAGTGGAAGTGCTCGGTCAGGCGGTAGGTGGTGGCCACATGCGGGAACTCGTCCGGCGAACCGATCTGTGCGCGATCGCTGGCGAATACGCGGGCGGCCGGGTTGTTCAGCGTCAGTGCCTGGCCGGGGCTGAGCGGATTGCTGCGCAGTGGCGTGTCGAATGGCTCGTAGTGCTCCGGGAACGGCCCTTCGGCCATGCCGGCCTTGGCGAAGAAGCGGGCGATGCCTTCCGGGTTCATGATGAACGGGCCCATCCCGCCGGCGGGATCTTCGTCGGCCTTGAAGTCCGGTACGTCCACGCTGCCCCAGTTCTTGCCGTTCCAGGCCAGCAGCGTGCGGCGCGGGTCGAACGGCTGGCCGGCCACGTCGCACGACGCGCGGTTGTACATCACGCGGCGATTGGCCGGCCACGCCCAGGCCCAGCCCAGCGTGTTGCCGATGCCGGTGGGGTCGCTGTTGTCACGCCGCGCCATCATGTTGCCGGTCGGGCCCCAGGCACCGATGTAGATCCAGCAGCCCGACGCGGTGCTGCCATCGTCGCGCAGGTCGCCGAATGCGGCCAACTGCTCGCCGGCCTTGCGCACCAGCCTGGTCGGATCCTTCGGATCGAACACGTCGGCCAGCGCCTTGCCGTTGTATTCCATCGCCAGCTCTTCCGGCGTCGGCAGCTCCGGGTTGGAATACTTCCAGGCCAGGTCGCGCACCGGCTCCCACCACGCACCGCCGTCCTTCTCGTACATCGCCTTGATGCGATGGAACAGCTCGGACATGATCTCGATGTCGCTGCGCGCTTCACCCGGCGGATTGGCGCCCTTCCAGTGCCACTGCAGCCAGCGCGAGGAGTTCACCACCGCGCCGTTCTCCTCGGCGAAGGACGTGGTAGGCAGGCGGAATACTTCGGTCTGGATCGTGCTCGGGTCGACGTCGTTCAACGCGCCGTGGTTCTGCCAGAAGGCGATGGTCTCGGTTTCCAGCGGGTCCATGCTGACCATGAACTTCAGCTTGGAGAACGCGCTGATCAGCTTGCCCTTGTTAGGCGCCGAGGCCAGCGGGTTGAAACCCTGGCAGATGTAGCCGTGGATCTTGCCCTCGTTCATCAGCTCGTACGCCTGCAGCATGTCGTACGGCTTGTCGAGCTTGGGCAGGTAATCGAAGCACCAGTTGTTGTCGGCGGTGGCGGCATCGCCCCACCACGATTTCATCAGGCTGACGTGGAACTTCGGATAGTTCTGCCAGAACGACATCTGGTTGGCGCGCAGCGGCTTCTGCGTGCGCTTGGCGATGTAGGCGTCGTAGTCCTGTTCGTCCTGCCTCGGCAGCGTCAGGTAGCCGGGCAGCAGGTCGGACATCAGGCCGATGTCGGTCAGGCCCTGGATGTTGGAATGCCCGCGCAGCGCGTTCATGCCGCCACCGGCCACGCCGATGTTGCCCAGCAGCAGCTGCACCATGGTGCCGGCACGCACGTTCTGTGCGCCGATCGAGTGCTGCGTCCATCCCAGCGCGTACAGGATGGTCATCGCCTTGTCCTTGCCGGCGGTGGACGCGATCATGTCCCAGATCTGGCGGATGCTGTCGGCCGGCGTGCCGCAGATGCGCTCGACCATCTCCACGGTGTAGCGCGCGTAGTGTTGTTTCAGCAGGTTGTAGACGCAGCGCGGGTCCTTCAGCGTCGGGTCGCTGCGTACGTAGCCGTCGTCACCGTAGGCGTAGTCCCAGCTGGAACGGTCGTAGCTGCGCTTCTCTTCGTTGTAACCCGAATACAGGCCGTCCTTGAAGGCGAATTCGTCCTTCACCAGGAACGGCATGTCGGTGTAGTTCAGCACGTACTCGTGCTGGATGCGGTCCTCGGTCAGCAGGTAGTTGATCAGGCCGCCCAGGAACACGATATCGGTACCGGTGCGGATCGGCGCGTACACGTCGGCCACCGCGGCCGAGCGGTTGAAGCGCGGATCGACCACGATCAGCCGGGCCTTGTTGTGGGCCTTGGCCTCGGTCACCCATTTGAATCCGCACGGGTGTGCCTCGGCGGCATTGCCACCCATGATCAGGATCAGGTCGGCATTCTTGATGTCGACCCAGTGGTTCGTCATCGCACCACGGCCTAGCGTCGGGGCAAGACCTGCCACCGTCGGGCCGTGTCAGACACGTGCCTGGTTGTCGAATGCCAGCATGCCAAGGGAGCGGACGACCTTGTGGGTCAGCACCGCGGTTTCATTGCTGGTGGCCGAGGCCGCCAGCATGCCGGTGGTCAGCCAGCGGTTGACCGTCTGCCCGGCTTCGTTCTTCTGCACGAAGTTGGCATCGCGGTCTTCCTTCATCAGCCGCGCGATGCGGTCCAGCGCATCGTCCCAGCTCAGCCGCTTCCACTCGTTGGAGCCCGGTGCCCGGTACTCGGGGTAGAGCAGGCGCGACTTGCTGTGGATGATGTCGGCCAGGCCGGCGCCCTTCGGGCACAGCGTGCCGCGGTTGACCGGATGGTCCGGGTCACCCTCGATATGGAAGATGCTCGGCTCGGCGTTCTTGGCGCCGTCGCCGAGGCTGTACATCAGGATGCCGCAGGCCACCGAACAGTAGGTACAGGTGTTGCGGGTCTCGGTCGCGCGGGTCAGCTTGTACTGCCTGACCTCCGCGAGCGCGATGCCGGGCGCGAAGCCCATCAATGCCAGGCTGGAGCCGACCAGGGTTGTCCCGGTCACTTTCAGGAACTGGCGGCGGCTCATCGATGGCATGCCGTTCTCCTGGGATGGCGGGGAGGCACGGGCCTCCGGGCTGTCGTTGGGTACGGCCCGGTTATAGCACAGGCCCCCGCACGCCCATGTGGCACAAGGCCCGGCGCCGGCGGGGCGGGCGCGCAACGGGGCCGCTCTGGTAAAGTTGCGTGCCCGCCCCCCGGGGAAGCGTCTGCCGGGCCTGGTTCCAGGATGTTCCGCGCAGCCCCCGCCGTCCTGGCGCGATCCTCCGCGCCGGATCTGGAACACCGAGGAAAAATTTTGCGAAATCAACCAGTTGGGTTCCGCGCATGAGCGCCCCGTCGAAGCCGTCGGACGCCGTTGCGCGCGGCACGCTGTACATCGTTGCCGCCCCGTCCGGCGCCGGCAAGAGCAGCATCGTCAATGCCACCCTGGCGCGTGACCCGCAGATCGCGCTGTCGATCTCCTTCACCTCGCGCGCGATGCGCCCGGGGGAAGTGAACGGCCAGCACTACCATTTCGTCTCTGCGGAAAGGTTCGAGGAAATGATCGCCGCCGGCGACTTCTTCGAGCATGCGTGGGTGCACGGCGACTGGAAGGGCACGGCCCGGCAGTCGGTGGAGCCGCAGCTGGCCGCCGGCCAGGACGTGCTGCTGGAAATCGACTGGCAGGGCGCGCAGCAGGTGCGCCAGCTGGTGCCGGGCACGGTCACCGTGTTCATCCTGCCGCCGTCCAGGCAGGCCCTGCAGGATCGCATGCGCAAGCGCGGCCAGGACAGCGAGGCGGTCATCGCCCAGCGCCTGGGCGCGGCGCGCGATGAAATGCTGCACTTCAACGAGTTCGACTACGTCATCGTCAACGAGGTGTTCGACACCGCCGTGGACGAGTTGTGCGCCATCTTCACCGCCAGCCGCCTGCGCCGGGAGGCCCAGAAGGTCCGCCACGCCGGCCTGATCCAGGCCCTGCTGACTCCCGATCCGGGCGCAACTGACTGATTCCAAAAGAATCGGGTAGGGGTTGGCTTGATTTTGTCCAGCCCCTGCCAGTACACTCCGTCCCCTTTCCCTCATTCGACTGAGCGGCCGACCGGTCGCCGGGAGCCCGTATGGCCCGCATCACCGTAGAAGATTGCCTGGAAGTCGTTAACAACCGTTTCGAACTGGTCATGATGGCATCCAAGCGTGCCCGCCAGCTCGCCAACGGCGTGCAGGCCACGCTGGACAACAGCGAGACCGAGGACAAGCCGACCGTGCTGGCGCTGCGCGAAATCGCCGCCCGCAAGATCGACAACGCGCTGATCGACGAAGTCGAGAAGGCCGAGCGTGAGCGCGCCGAGCGCGAAGCGCTGGAGTGGGCTGCCGCCGAAGTGGTCGCTGACGAAGACATGTCCAAGAACGACGATTGATCGCATCGATCAACGTAATCGTTGGATACACCGAACAGCCCGCCCCGTGCGGGCTGTTTCGCATTCAGGATTTGCCGTAAACGTCGCGCTGGAATAGGCTGCGGGCATGAACCCAGGCCCCACTGCCAAGGTCGCCGCAGCCCCCACTGCCGCCGTACCCGACTACGTCCTCCAGCTTGAACGCGCCGCCCATTACCTGCCGCCGGAACAGCTGCCGCTGTTGCGCCGTGCCTGGGAAGTCGGAGCCTCCGCGCACGCTGGGCAGACGCGCAAGTCGGGTGAGCCCTATATCACCCACCCGGTGGCGGTGGCCCAGGTGCTGGCCGAGCTCGGCCTGGACGTGGAAGCGCTGATCGCCGCGATCCTGCACGACACCATCGAAGACACGCCGCTGACCCGCGAGGCGCTGGCCGCCGAGTTCGGCGAAGCCGTGGCCGAACTGGTCGACGGCGTTACCAAGCTGGACAAGCTGAAGTTCCGCGACCGCCAGGAGGCGGCCGCCGAGAGCTTCCGCAAGATGCTGCTGGCGATGTCGCGCGACCTGCGCGTGATCATGATCAAGCTGGCCGACCGCCTGCACAACATGCGTACGCTGGGTGCGCAGAGCCGCGAAGCGCGCGGCCGCATCGCCCGCGAGACGCTGGAGATCTACGCGCCCATCGCCCAGCGCCTGGGCATGAGCCTGGTCAAGAGCGAGCTGCAGAACCTCGGTTTCAAGGCGCTGTACCCGTGGCGCCACGCCATCATCGAGAAGCACATCCGCAGCCAGCCGGTGGTGCGTCGCGAGGCGATGGCGCAGGTGGAAGTGCAGCTGTCGCAGCGCCTGGCCAAGGAGGGGATCGAGCATCGGCTGATCAGCCGCATCAAGACCCCGTGGAGCATCTACAACAAGATGCGCGACGAGAACAAATCCTTCGACCAGGTGATGGATGTGTTCGGCTTCCGCCTGGTCGTGCGCAGCGTGCCCAGCTGCTACCACGCGCTGGGTTCGGTGCATGCCACCTTCAAGCCGCTGGATGGCCGTTTCCGCGACTTCATCGCCATTCCCAAGGCCAACGGTTACCAGTCGCTGCACACGGTGCTGTTCGGGCCGTATGGCTCGCCGATCGAAGTGCAGATCCGTACCGAGGAAATGGACCTGATCGCCGAACGCGGCGTGGCCGCGCACTGGACCTACAAGTTCGGCGGCGATTCGCCCAACAGCGCACAGAGCCGTGCCCACGCGTGGATCGTCGAGCTGATCGACTCGCAGCGTGCCGCCGGTTCCTCGCTGGAGTTCCTGGACAACGTCAAGGTCGACCTGTTCCCGGACGAGGTCTACCTGTTCACCCCGAAGGGCAAGATCCTGGCCCTGCCGCGCAATTCCACCGCGCTCGATTTCGCCTACGCCGTGCATACCGACGTCGGCAACATGGCGGTGGCCTCGCGCGTGGACAAGAAACTGGTGCCGTTGCGCACCAAGCTGGTGTCGGGGCAGTCGGTGGAGATCATCACCGCACGCTCGGCCACGCCGAAACCGCAGTGGCTGGAATTCGTGGTTACCAGCAAGGCGCGCACCGCCATCCGCCACCAGCTCAAGCAGCTGGAGCACGAGGATGCCGTGCAGCTGGGCCACCGCATGCTCGACCGTGCGCTGGAAGCGATGGATTCGTCGCTGGAGCGGCTGCCGAAGGGGCGCCTGGATGCGTTCCTGGCCGAACACCGCTTCCCGCGCCTGGAAGCCCTGCTGGCCGAGGTCGCACTGGGCAACTGGATGCCGACCCAGGCCGCGCAGGCGCTGATGGCCTACGCCGAACTGCGTGGCGGCCCGCATTCGCGCCACCACTCGCAGGAAAAGATCCTGATCAACGGCAGCGAGCGTGGCGTGGTCACCTTCGCCGGCTGCTGCCAGCCGATTCCCGGCGACGAGATCATGGGCTACCACACCGCCGGCAAGGGCATCGTGGTGCACCGCATGGACTGCCCGAACCTGGCCGAGCTGCGCAAGTCGCCCGAGCGCTGGGTGCCGATCGGCTGGGACACCACCGTCTCCGGCGACTACGACACCTCGCTGGTGGTGGAAGTGGAGAACGGCACCGGCGTGCTGGCACAGCTGGCCGCTGCCATCGCGCAGAGCCACTCCAACATCGAGCGCGTGGACTACCTGGATCGCGATTTCAACGCCGCCGTGCTGGCGTTCAACATCCAGGTGCGCGACCGCAACCACCTGGCCGAAGTGATGCGCCGCCTGCGCCGCCTGTCGGTCGTGCAGTCGGTACGCCGCCAGTAGGTCCACGCCATGCGTGGATGACGTTCCGCGCACACGACGTACGGGGTCGGATCCGTTTGCCGGCGGGCAACGGGTGCCCACCCCCAGCCGATGCCGCGCCCACCCGGTACAATCACCGCTCTGTTTTCCCCCAAAGCACCGGAGCGACCCATGTCCCGCCAGATCATCAACACCGAAAAGGCCCCCGCCGCCATCGGCCCGTACTCGCAGGCCGTGCGCGCCGGCAACACCGTGTACTTCTCCGGCCAGATCCCGCTTGACCCGGCCACCGGCGACATCGTCGGCGCTGGCGACGTCGAAGCGCAGGCCCGTCGCGCCTTCGACAACCTCAAGGCCGTGGCCGAAGCCGCCGGCGGCTCGCTGGACAAGGTCGTGCGTCTGGGCCTGTACCTGACCGACCTGGGCGAGTTCGCCAAGGTCAACGCGGTCATGCAGGACTACTTCCAGGCCCCGTACCCGGCCCGTTCCACCATCGAAGTCTCCGGCCTGCCGAAGGGCGCCAGCTTCGAGGTCGACGCGGTGATGGTCATCGACTGACCACCACGTGGCACGCAAGGCGGCGGTCACCCCGGTCCTGTCACCGTCCGGCGAAGCATCCCTGGCGATGCTCGCCGGCGTCGGTCCGGCCGTGGCCGCCAAACTGCAGGCGCGTGGCCTGGCCACCCTGCAGGATCTCTGGCTTCACCTGCCCCTGCGCTATGAAGACCGGACCCGGCTGACCCGCATCGAAGACCTGCGCAACGGCGTGCCGGCGCAGGTGGAAGGGCGGGTGGTCGCGGTCGAGCGCGGCATGCGCTATCGACCGATGCTGAAGGTCGCGGTGGAGGACGAAGGGCAGGGCACCCTGGTGCTGCGCTTCTTCCATTTCCGCCAGCAGCAGGTCGGCCAGTTCGCGGTCGGCAACCGGCTGCGCTGCTTCGGCACGCCCAAGCCCGGCCACCTCGGCCTGGAAATCGTCCATCCCAGCTACCAGGTGCTGGGCCGCAACGATGATCCCGAACTCGGCGACCGCCTCGACCCGGTGTATCCCACCGTCGAAGGCGTGGGCCCGATGACGATGCGCAAGCTGATCGGCCAGGCCCTGGATCGCCTGCCCGAGGAGAGCACGCTGGAACTGCTGCCCAGCGGTTGGCTCGATGGCCTGGGCCTGCCGTCGCTGCGCAGCGCGCTGCTGACCGTGCACCGGCCACCGCCGGATGCCGACCTCGCCGCGCTGGCCGCCGGCACCCACCCGGCGCAGCGCCGCCTGGCGATGGAAGAACTGCTGGCCCACCACCTCAGCCTGCGTCGCCAGCGCATTGCCTTGCAGGCACACCATGCGCCGCCGCTGGCTGGTCCTGGCAAGCTGGCCAAGGCGCTGCTGAAGCAGCTGCCGTTCGCGCTCACCGGCGCGCAGGCGCGCGTGTTCAAGCAGATCCGTGAAGACCTCGCGCGCCCCAGCCCGATGCTGCGGCTGGTGCAGGGCGACGTCGGTTCCGGCAAGACCGTGGTGGCCGCACTGGCGGCGATGCTGGCGGTGGAGCAGGGCAAGCAGGTCGCATTGGCAGCGCCCACCGAACTGCTGGCCGAACAGCATCTCAACAACCTGCGCGGCTGGCTGGAGCCGCTCGGTGTGCGTATCGCCTGGCTGGCCGGCAAGGTCACCGGCAAGGCGCGCGCCAAGGTGATGGAGCAGGTCGCCAGTGGCGAAGCGCAGGTGGTGGTCGGTACCCACGCGCTGATGCAGGAGGCGGTGGTGTTCCAGGATCTGGCCTTGGCCATCGTCGACGAACAGCACCGCTTCGGCGTGCACCAGCGCTTGGCGCTGCGCGACAAGGGCGCGGGCGGCAACAGCGTGCCGCACCAGCTGGTGATGACCGCCACGCCGATTCCGCGCACGCTGGCGATGTCCGAGTACGCGGACCTGGATGTGTCGGCCATCGATGAACTGCCACCGGGACGCACGCCGGTGCAGACCGTCGCCCTCAACAATGACCGTCGCCCGGAACTGATCGAGCGCATCGCGCTGGCCTGCGAGGAAGGGCGGCAGGTGTACTGGGTGTGCACGCTCATCGAGGAAAGCGAAGAACTGGATGCCACCCCGGCGCAGGCCACCTACGAATCGCTGCAGGCACTGCTGCCCGGCGTTCGCGTGGGGCTGGTGCACGGACGCCTGAAAGCCGCCGAAAAGCTGGCGACGATGGTGGCGTTCAAGACCGGCGAGATCGACCTGCTGGTCGCGACCACGGTCATCGAAGTGGGCGTGGACGTACCCAATGCTTCGTTGATGGTGATCGAGAACGCCGAACGCCTCGGCCTGGCCCAGCTGCACCAGCTGCGCGGCCGCGTGGGGCGTGGTTCGGCGGTATCGCGCTGCGTGCTGCTGTACCAGGCTCCGCTTTCGCAGATGGCGCGCGAGCGTCTGCAGACCATGCGCGAAACCAACGATGGTTTCGTCATCGCCGAGAAGGATCTGGAACTGCGCGGCCCCGGCGAACTGCTGGGCACCCGCCAGACCGGCCTGGCCGGTTTCCGCATTGCAGACCTGGCCCGCGATGCCGGCCTGCTGCCCGGCGTGCATGACCTGGCCGAGCGGCTGCTGGCCCAGCAGCCCGCGTTGGCCGATCGCGTGGTGCAGCGCTGGATCGGCACCGCCGTGCGCTACGCCTCGGCGTAAGTGGCGGGGTCAGGCCCCTTTGCACAGCAAAGGGCTCTGACCCCATCCCCGGGACGCTCATCCCCGCATGGCGTGGATCTACTGTAGAGCCGAACCCATGCTCGGCTGCCGTTCGCGCTGCGCGCGTGAGTCGAGCATGGCTCGACTCTACAGAGAGCTCTTCCCTGCCATCCGCGGGAAACCCGTTTTCGGCGTTGCTGTTGAAGTTGTCGGCCAGCGGCCGGCACTACCGCGGGTGCAGGTCGCAGCCCTGCCGCCCCCCATACTTGCAACGGTCATCATCCCGGTCCACACTTCGTTGCCGATCTGAAGACGGCAACGATGACCCACAAGATCCCCCTGTTGATCGACACCGACCCCGGTGTGGACGACGCCCTGGCCCTGCTGATGGCCTTTGCCGATGAACGGCATGACGTGGTCGCCCTGACCATCGCCGCCGGCAATGTCGGCCTGCAGTACACCGTCCGCAACGCCCTCAAGCTCTGCGACATCGTCGGCCGCACCGACGTGCCGGTGTTTGCCGGCAGCCCGGATCCGCTGCTGCATCCTTCCGTAGACGCTGCCCACGTGCATGGCCGTGATGGCTATGGCGACGTGGACCTGCCGCCGCCGAGCCGCCAGGCCGAAGCCGAGCATGCTGCGCTGGCCATCCTGCGCCTGTCGCACGCGCATGCCGGCGAACTGATGCTGGTGATGCTTGGCCCGCTGACCAACCTCGCGCTGGCACTGAAGCTGGACCCGACCCTGCCCCAGCGCATCAAGCGCATCGTGGTGATGGGCGGCGCGGTCACCTGCCACGGCAACATCACCCCGGCGGCCGAATTCAACATCGCCTTCGATCCGGAAGCGGCGCATGTGGTGTTCACCTCGTTCAAGCACCTGCTGGTGTCGGACTGGGAGGCCACCGTCGCCCACGGCCTGCCGCTGGAAGAAGCCGAGAAATGGCTGCAGGCCGATTCCGATCGCGCCCGCTTCTACGAGCTGATTTCGCGCAAGACCCGGGGCCTGTCCGAAGACAGCAAGGGCGGCCGCTGGTACACCGCCGACGCGGTTGCCATGGCCTGGGCACTGAACCCGGAAGGGCAGCTGCGGGTCGAGTCGCGTCCGCTGAACGTGGAGCTGAATGGCACGTTCAGCCGCGGCGCCACCATCGTCGACTGGAACCGCCAGACCGGCCAGCCGGACAACTGCGATCTGCTGATGGCCTACGACCAGCAGCGTTTCGAGACCCTGGTACGCCAGGCCCTGGGCGCGAACTGAAGCCGATTGACCGGCACCGGTTGCCCCGGGCGGCAACCGGTGCTTATAATGCCGCTCTTGACCACCAGCCCATTTACGGTGTGAGCCCATGAAGGCCGATATCCATCCGAACTACCGCGACGTCGTCTTCCATGACGTCACCTCCGATTTCAAGATCCTGACCCGCTCGACCATGGCGACGAAGGAAACCATCAAGTGGGAAGACGGCAACGACTACCCGCTGGTGAAGGTTGAAATTTCCTCGGCTTCGCACCCGTTCTACACGGGCAAGCACAAGGTCATCGACACCTCGGGCCGTATCGACAAGTTCCAGAAGCGCTACGCGCGCTGATCTGTCGATCCAGCTTCGAACCGACGGCCGCGCTCTGCGCGGCCGTTTGTTTTTCCCCAACGCCTACCCAACGGGCGTTTGGATGGACAGAACACTGCGTTCGTGTGACAACGCTTTTGCCGATCCGGGCCGCTTGCTGGCCGGGTTCTGGCCGCCTGCCGTCTACGACTTCTGTCTAGCGCCGGGCAAATGCTGCTGTGCGATAATGGCATGATCCCCGGCACAGGCCGAGGACGTCATTCACGTGCCTGACCAATGCGCTTGGGCAGGCGCCTTCCCATGAAGGAGCGCACACAGTGTCCGATCTTGATCAGGTCACGCTCAACGCCGGCGATAAGTCCGTCGTTCTGCCCGTCATCAAACCCACCCTTGGCAACGACTGCGTCGACATCGCGAAGCTGACCAAGGAAACGGGGTTCTTCACCTACGATTCCGGCTTCACCGCGACGGCCAGCTGCAAGTCCGCCATCACTTACATCGACGGCGACAAGGGCGTGCTGCTGTATCGCGGCTACCCGATCGAGCAGCTGTCGGAAAAGTCGAGCTACGTCGAAGTGGCCTACCTGCTGATCAACGGCGAGCGCCCGAGCGCCGAGCAGCTGAAGGCCTTCACCGATGAGCTGACTGCCGAAGCCAATGTCGACGACTCGATCAACACCCTGATCGGCAGCTTCGCCAAGGACGCCCACCCGATGGCCATCCTGGCTGCTGCGATCGCGCAGCTGTCGGCCATCTACCACGACGCGCTGGACCTGTCCGACGCCGAACAGCGCCGCCAGGCCGCCGTGCGCCTGATCGCCAAGGTGCCGACCCTGTCGGCGCTGATCTACCGCCATGGCAAGGGCCTGCCGGCCAACAAGCCGGACACGTCGCTGGACTACGTCAGCCGCTTCCTGAAGCAGACCTTCGAGTCGGCTGACGGCCAGTACGATCTGAACCCGGATGTGGTCAAGGCGCTGGACCTGCTGTTCATCCTGCACGCCGACCACGAGCAGAACGCCTCGACCTCGACCGTGCGCCTGGTCGGTTCGACCGGTGCCAACCCGTACGCGTCGGTCGCCGCGGGTGTCACCGCGCTGTGGGGTCCGGCCCACGGCGGTGCCAACGAAGCCGTGCTGAAGATGCTGGAAGAGATCGGCAGCGCCGACAACGTCGAGTCCGCCGTGGTCAAGGCCAAGGACAAGACCTCCGGCTTCCGCCTGATGGGCTTCGGCCACCGCGTCTACAAGAATTTCGATCCGCGCGCCAAGGTCATCGGCGAGATGACCAGCAAGGTGCTCAAGCAGCTGGGCGTGCAGGATCCGCTGCTGGACGTGGCCGTGAAGCTGGAACAGGCCGCGCTGCAGGACGAGTACTTCGTCGCGCGCAAGCTGTACCCGAACGTCGATTTCTACAGCGGCATCATCTACAAGGCGCTGCAGATCCCGACCGAAATGTTCACCGTCATGTTCGCCCTGGGCCGTACCTCCGGCTGGGTCTCGCATTGGCTTGAACAGCAGGTCGATCCGGAAATGAAGATCGGCCGTCCGCGCCAGGTCTACACCGGCAGCGATGTGCGCGACTACCAGGGCTGATCGCCCCGCGTAGGTTGTGCCGAGAACGCCCCGCATGCGCGGGGCGTTTTTTTTTTCTGCCGCCCTGGTGGGTGCCAACTTGGGTTGGCACGCTTTCGACATTCGCGGAAAACCATCCACGCATGGCGTGGATCCACTTGTTCCCAACCTTGGTTGGCACGCTCCCCCATCCACGCGTGGCATGGATTTACCGCGTCCCCGCCTTTGGTAGGTGCCAACCTTGGTTGGCACGCTCCCCCATCCACGCGTGGCATGGAGTTACCGCGTTCCCGCCTTGGTAGGTGCCAACCTTGGTTGGCACGCTCTTCAACGCGCCAAGACCGCGTGATCCAGGGGTCTCATCAGCTTCACAAGCGCTCGCGCAGCCTCAGGACGCCAGCTGCATTCGCAGCACCTGAAATGGAGCGTCCATCCCGATGAGTACCCGATTCGACCCACCCGAGCGCGGCCCGCTCGGCGCTGACGTCGCCGCTGTCGTCACTGCCCCCATCGTTCCGCCCGCCAGCGAAAGCGCGGTGTCGTGGGGAGCCATCTTCGCTGGCGCCGCCGCCGCCGCTGCGCTCTCTCTCATCCTGCTGATCCTCGGCGTGGGCCTGGGGTTGTCGTCGGTGTCGCCCTGGTCGTTCGAAGGCGTCAGCAAGGAAACCTTCGGCTGGTCCAGCATCGCCTGGCTCACCTTCACCGCGCTGGCCGCTTCCGGCCTGGGTGGCTATCTGGCGGGTCGCCTGCGCACCAAGTGGACGCAGATCCACGGCGACGAAACCTACTTCCGCGACACCGCGCACGGCTTCGTGTCGTGGGCGGTGGCCACGCTGCTGACCGCGGGCCTGCTGACGTCGGCCATCGGTGGCGTGCTGGGTGCGGGCGCAAAGGTGGCCGGCGCCACTGCCGGTGCCGCTGCGTCCACCGTCGGCGTGGCTGCAGCCGGTGCCAGCGGCGCTGTGGCGGCTGCACCGGAAGGCGACCTCGACTATTGGGTGGATGCGCTGTTCCGCAGCACGACCCACGCAGGGCCGGCCGATCCCGCAGCGCCGCCGCCGGGCACACCGATGGACCCGGATGCCGCGCCACCGCCGGCAGCGGGCGCCGGTCCGCGCGACGCGCGCATGGCCCCGCCGCCGCGACCGGCGCCGGGCAACGGTCCGATCGGCGATCGCCGCGAAGTGCGTGCCGAAGTGAACCGCATCATCGTCAACAGCCTGCAGGGGGAAGGCTTGGATCCGGCCGATACCCAGTACCTGTCACAGCTGATCGCGCGCGATACCGGGATGAGCCCGGCTGAAGCGCAGGCCCGCGTGACCGATGTGCAGACGCGCATGCGTGCAGCGCTGGAGAAGGCCAGGAATACCGCCAAGCAGGCTGCCGACGATGCGCGGAAGGCGACCGCCTACGCCGCATTGTGGCTCTTCATCACCCTGCTGATCGGCGCGTTCTTCGCCAGCCTCAGCGCCACCTGGGGCGGCCGCCGCCGCGACCTGTAATCCACCCTTCCATGCAAGGAGACCTGCCATGAAGATGATTCTGCTCTGGTTGCTGGGCGTGCCGATTCCGCTGCTGATCCTGTACGCGATCTTCTTCTGATCGCGCACCACCGCGCCGTGTCATCAGGCCGCCGAAAGGCGGCCTGATGCCATCCCGCAGGCGTGGATGCCCCACTATAGAGTCGAGCAATGCTCGACTCTACAAAGGCAAAGCAATGAGGTTTGTTGCATTGAGCCGATGAGGAAAATTGCATAACCCTCAAACATTGAACACCTTCAAAAATTCTCCTTAACGTTCAACGATTTAGGAATGCTTGAATGGCCTGCATGGCAATGGATTTCTAACATTCTCTCCGTCGCCCGCACCCATCCCCGCGGGCGGCGCTTCCCTCCCTTTTCTCCTTGGGGAGGGGAGCTTTCAAATTCCCCCTTGTCCGAGAGAGACAACCATGCACGCCATTATCAAGAAGGCCGCGCTCGCTGCAGCGCTGGCTACTGCTTCGCTGTCCGCGCACGCGCTGGAAACCAAGATCACCGTCTACGCCGACGTCGACCCGACCCTGGCGCTGCTGCGCGACGATGGCACCCCGCTGCCGGACACCGTGCAGCTGACCCACGATCCGCTGCGTGGCCTGCTGCCGTCGACGCAGCAGGTGCGCATCCATTCCAATGACGAAACCGCGGACATCGAGGTGCGCCTCGGCCACGATCCGGTGCTGCTCAATGGCGCCACGCGCGTGCCGCTGGCCGTCAGCCTGAACACCGACGCGCTGACCACTGCGGTCACCGAGTTCAAGGCGGCTGACCTGTTCAACGGCGCCAGCTCGACGCCGGGTGCCTCCATCTCGATGCCCCTGACCATCGCCCAGGCGGGTGCCGGTGGCCCGCTTACGGTCAACGGCCGCTACGAAGGCATGGTCTACATCGTCATGAACCAGAAGCCCTGATCCACGGCTTCCCGCGCCGGCCCGCACTCCGGGCCGGCCGCTACTCCAGCGGTACCCCCCATGACCCCACATGCCCCCGCCGTTACACGGTTGGCGGTCGCGCTCGCCCTGGCACTGGCTGCTCCCTCGGTAGCGGCCCACGGCGTCCCCGCCGGCTTCGAGGATCTGGTCGAAGGCCAGACCGAACAACTCGACATCCAGCTGTTCGGCCGCTCGGCCGGGCTGTCGCCGGTACGCGTGACCCTGGAACACGTGCAGCTGGAAGACCCCGCGCGTGTGCTGCAGGCGCTGGACCTGCCTGCCGAAGCACAGGCCGCGTTGCTGCCGGCGCTGTCGCAACCGTTGCCGCGCAACAGCCACCTGGCCTGCCGCTTTGGTGGCGCCACGGCGGGGTGCGGCTATCTGGACCCGCCCGAAGAGCCCACCGCGGCGCGCGCGCTGTACGACGAAGGCGAGGGCGCCGTGCGCCTGTTCGTGGCGCGGCAGTGGATTCCCGGTGAACCGGCCGCCGAGCGTTACCACACGGTCACGGCCAATGCCGAGAACGCCTTCCTGCACCAGCAGACACTCAACGTCAGCGGCGGCCGCGACTACCAGGCGCTGTCCGCGCGCGGTGTGGGCACGCTGGGCCTGTTTGATCGCGGCCACCTGTCCGCCGACTGGTACTACACCCAGCAGCGCTACCGCAGCCGTGGCAGCGACGACGACTTCCAGTTCGACAACGTCTATTACCGCCATGACCTGGGCCAGGCGCATTACCTGCAGGCCGGGCGCATGGACCGCCGCAACCTGTCCAGCCCGCAGGGCGGCACTTTCAGTTTCAGCATGCTGCCGCTGGACCGTTTCCAGGGCGCACGCGTGGGCACCACCCAGGCCTATGTGGACACCGACGCGGCCGTGCAGGCCACGCCGCTGACCGTGCTGCTGGCGCGCGATGCGCGCGTCGATGTGTTCGACGGCGAGCGCCTGCTGCAGACCTTCTACCTGCAGGCGGGCATCAACCAGCTCGACACCCGCAATTTCCCGTTCGGCAACTACCTGGTGCGCATGCGCATCTACGAAGATGGTGTACTGGTGCGCACCGAGGAGGCGCCGTTCGACAAGGGCGGCGACTGGACCAACAGCCAGTGGCAGTGGTTCGTGCAGGGCGGCCGTCGCAACGAGCGCCGTAGCGACCGTTTCGATGGAGAAAGCGTGGCAATGGCCGGCGTGCGCGTGCCGCTGGGCCGCGATGCCGCACTTACCGCGGGTGCCGCCAACCTCGGCGGCCACAGCTACGGCGAGCTGCGCCTGGACCTGCGCCGCGTGCTGGCCACCCAGGAAATGCGCGCCTCGCTCAGCGGCATGCGTGGAAGCGATGGCAGCAATGGTCAGCAGCACCAGCTGTCATACCGGCGCAAGGCATCGTGGAATCTCTACCAGCAGCGCATGCGCGGCAAGGCCTGCCAGTTCGAGGCCGATGCACGCGACCAGCTGGGCTGCACCAACTCACTCAGCGGCTCGGTATCGCTGCCGCTGGCCGGCGGCAACGTCTACGTGGGCTACACCCGGCGCCAGACCTGGCGCACCGGCTGGCATCGGCCTGAATTCGAGCAGGACCCGTTGTTCGGGCTGGAGCCATGGCTGCCGCCCGGCCCGCTGGAGCCGCGCCGCGAGCCGGTGCTCAGCCGCACCTGGCAGGCCAGTTTCAGCCGCAGCCACCGCTGGCAGGACTTCAGCGTGTCCACGCGCGTGGGGCTATGGCAGCAGCGCAGCACCGACAGCGTGCGCGGCAGCAACGAGCGTGACCGTGGCATCTACTTCAACCTGAGCCTGACCCGCCTGCAGCGCAACCATGACAGCAGTGGCCAGCGCCGCTATGCGGTGGACGTGCGCCAGCCGCAGCATCAGCGCCCGGCCATCGACTACAGCGTGGGCCAGAGCCTGCGCCAGGACCGGGACACGCACTATCGGGAGCTGAACGCCGAACTGCGCGCCAACAACAACGATCGCTACAGCGCATCACTGAGTGGCCAGCTGCAGAACGGCATCGGCAACACCACCGCCAGCATCGCGCACTATCAGCAGCGCGGGCGTGGCGAGACCAGCTACAGCGGCAGCCACAGCTCCGGCTTCGCACTGGGCCGTCGTGGCTTCTACTGGAGCGGTGCCAACGGTGCCGAGGCCGGCCTGGCCGTGCAGGTGGACGGTTTCGACGACGCCGACCTGCATGGCGTGGCCGCGGAATTGCAGGTGGGTGGGCTGCGCCGACAGCGTCTGCAGATCGGCGAGCGCCGGCTGCTGCCGCTGCAGGCCTATCAGTCGCAGCGCGCCGAAGTGCAGGACGCCAGCACGCTGGACAGCATCGCCGCGATCCGCGTGACCGGCGTGGGCGGTGCACGGCCGATGTTCCTCACCCCCGGCAAGCTGATGCGCATGCCCGTGCCGATCGAAGTGACTTACACCTTCATTGGCAATGCCAAGGACCTTGCGGGGTCGCCGCTGGGCGGCGCCCGCATCCTCAACGCGCCGGTGCCCGGCACCAGCGCCAACGGCAGCTTCGTTGCCGATTTCCCGCGTCGCGAAACAACGCTGTACCTGCTGCAGGACGACCGCCTGCTGCACTGCCCGCTGCAGGTGCGCGAGCGCCGCCAGGTGGTGCTGCTGGTCGGCGCCGTGCACTGCGAGCCGCTGGCCGTGGCCCAGTTGCCCCCCGAGATCCGCCAGCAGGCCCGCGTGACCCGCCTGCTGCAGGAACGCGCGTTGATTGCCGCCACGCCCCAGACCGCTGCTGCAGGAGGGACGCCATGAGCCGGCGTTGGATGTGTGTGTTGATGCTGGTGTGTGCGCTGGTGCTGGTGATGCCGCGGGCGTGGGCGCAGTGGCCGCCGGAGACGCATCCGACTGACCAGAGCCGGGACATCGTGATGAGCTGGGATCGCTCGGCGGTGCCGGGTGATGTGGAGCTGTGGGCGCCGCGGACGGTGCTGGGGTTCAGTCACGACCTGGCGTTCAAGTATGGGCAGATCCATGTGGTTTGTGGATCTGCTTCTGATAGTGAGTTTGGGAGGTGCCCGACGGAAAGTGAGCTGAGCGTGTCAGGGGGAACAACAGAGATAGCGTTGCGTCTCGTTGAGCTGAGGACTGGCCTGCGTACGGAGATTCGCGCGGTAGGGAGCCTGCAGCGGGTTATGTCAGGTGTTCGCTGCAATATCGATTACTGGGATAGTCAGAAGCGTATTCTGAATGAAGCATTCTGGTACCAATGTGCATCGGACGAACCAGTCGGCACGGGCGCTGCTCTGACTATTCCAGCATCTGAGCTCGCGCGGCTCGTCGCAGGCCACTGGAAGGCCACGATGCGCCTGAACATCAAAGCAGATCCGGCCGCACCACCAGTCGCCACAACCACCTTCAACTTCGACTTCACCGTCACCGACTACGACGCGATCTCGATCTACTTCCCGGGCTTCGACGGCATCGCACCGCTGGTCAACATGGACCTGCGCTACGACCCCATCCGCAAGATGGTCGGCGGCTACAAGGAAGTGGACACGTGCCTGTACGACGGCGTGGGCTCGCAGAGCGAGTTCCTCGGCGTCACCGTGCGCGACAGCGGGCCACGGCCCCCGCCTGGGCGGGACTACGCGGTCTGGCACGGAGATGGCGGCAGTGACGACACCCAACGCCTGGACTACCAGGTCGGCCTGAAATACGGCGGAAACCTGCTGGCCATGAAACACGGCGAGGAACAGCTGCTGCGCGGCATCGACAGCGCGCAGCTGCGCCTGGTGATGCTGCCGGGCATCAATCAACCCGTGTACTGCGTGCCCACGCCACTGGTGCTGGAAACGCCGCCTACGCCCATCGCCAGCAAGCGGCCCGGTCTCTACGACGGCGAGCTGACGGTAGAGCTGCGCGTGCCGACCGCCAAACCCTGATCCCCACGGAGCCTCATCATGAAGAAGCTGCTGTTCTGTCTGCTGCCGTTGAGCGCGCTGCTGGCCCCGCCGGCGCATGCCAACCTCTCCATCCATCCGATGCGCGCGGCCGTCGATGGCAAGCGCGGTACGCAGATCCGCGTCTACTCGCACTCCACCCAGCCGCAGTACGTGCAGGCACGCCTGTTGCGCATCGCGAATCCTGCGCAGGTTGGCGAGGAAGAGGTGGAAATGGAGGCGGCCGACGCCGCGGTCGCCATCACCCCTGGGAAGTTCGCACTGACTGGCGGAGGCAATCGCCTGATCCGGGTCATTCCACTGCGCAGCGTGGAGAAGGAAGTGGCCTACCGCGTCTACTTCGAGGGTGTCAGGGGACCGGACGGGACCCTGCTTGAGGGTGACGAGCAGGCGGCACAGGCCAACGTCGGCGTCAGCCTGGTCTGGGGTGCGCTGGTGAACGTGCTGCCCACCAACGGCAGCGTGGATCTGCAACTGCAGGGCGACACCCTGCGCAACGTGGGGACGTTGCGGGTCGGCATCACGGGGCTGGCCGAGTGCAGCGCCAGTGGTGCCTGCACGACCCACGACTTTGCCAAAAGCCTGTACCCGGACGCGGAGCTGAAGCTGCCGTTCCAGCCTCAGCCGGGCAATACCGTGCAGCTGCATTACCGCCTGTCCAAGGACGGCTACCGCGAGCACACAACCACCCTGGCGCCGAGCGCCTGAACGTTCTGGCCCCGCGCTATTTGCGGGGCCTCATTTTCGATGTCCTGTTAAGGGAGAGAGCATGAACCACATCTATCGTCGTATCTGGAGTGCCGCCAAGCAGTGCTGGGTGGTTGGCAGTGAGTTGAGCAGTCCGCGCGGCAAGTCCGCTGGAGGCAGGGCACTATTGCTGGTGGCGGCACTGGTGGGCCTCCCGGCCGCAGCGCACGGGCGCTCGGACGAAGCGGCTGAGCGCGAGCGGGAAGGGACGGACTCCAGTCAACTCCTGATGCCCTCTCCGTGGCGCTTTTCATCATTCTCGAACCAGGTAAATGCGGGTTACACCCAGCTGGCTCTGGTAAATGACAGCCAGTATCGGAATGCCACGATCAGCGGTGATATGCAGATGATCCTGGGTTCACGGTCGAGCATCAGTGGCTGGGGATCGGTGGTCTACGGCACCGAATCATCGTTGTCGGGGCTGGGAAGTGTGCTTGTGGGGAATTCATCCATTGCACGCGGCGACAGGAACGTCGTCGTTGGATATGGATCTGAGGCCAAGAGCGGATACGCGACAGTCGTAGGCGCCAGCTCGATCGCATCAGGAATTGGTGCAACCGCACTGGGGCATGACGCCAGGGCATACGCGAGCAACTCCATTGCAGTGGGCAGCGGTGCCAGGACCGTGGAGAGTTCCGCAGGTGTTTCCCGTATTGCTATTGGCGGGAACGCCTTCGCTGGAACGGCGGGGTATTCAGGTGCCATCGCGTTGGGGGGTAGCTCCAGGGCCGAGTTCGACAGTGTTTCTATTGGCTACAACGCCAAGGCGTCAAAGACGGGCGCAGTTGCTCTCGGTGTGCACTCGATAGCCGATGAGGCGAACACCGTGTCGGTGGGCAACCTCTCAACCAAGCGGCGAGTGACCAATGTGGGAGATGCGCGATTGAGCGCCAGCAGCACGGATGCCGTTACCGGAAAGCAGCTCCACGCCACCAATAGCAATGTCTCTGCCGCGCGTTCGGTCGCGGACTCTGCCAAGACCAATGCTGACAGTGCGCTGGCAAAGGCCAATGTGCTCTCAGGCCTTTTGAAAGAGAAGTCTCCTTCGGGAAATATCCTCATAGGTGCAAGCAATAGCGGCTCTGTACTGGACGTCCGCAATAGCGCCAGCGCCAATCGCAAGATCACGGGCGTGGCGGATGCCACGCTGAGCACGACCAGCACGGAGGCTGTGTCAGGCAAGCAGTTGAATGCCACCAACACCAAGCTGGCAGATGCACAGCGCGCCGCAGACGCGGCAACCGCGCGCCTGAATGCATCCGCCCCGGCCATCGGGCTGGCGGCAGAAGCGGAGGGAATCGGAAGCGCTGCGAGTGCAGCGATGGGGCGCTCGGCGAAGGCCTACAACACCAACAGCATCGCAGTTGGTGCAGATGCACGGGCCAGTGTCGACGCCAACGGTGACAAGAGCGCTGCCACCGGTGCAGTCGCTCTCGGTGCTGCAACGCGTAGTGGCAACGGCGCGGTGGCGGCAGGCCTGCGTGCTTCGGCAGTGGGCGACCGCGCCGTGGCCGTAGGCAATGATGCAACGGCCGCGGCGGCCCATGCCGCCGCCCTGGGCTACAAGGCAGATGCGAGCGGCAATCAGGCCGTCGCCATTGGCCGGGAGGCCGCCGCATCGGGTTTGTATTCGACGGCGCTTGGCAATCTTGCAAAGGCGGGTGCCGAAAGTGCCATTGCGTTGGGCGACCGCGCCCTGGCATCACATACGGGAAGTGTCGCTCTGGGTAACGGCTCGCAGACCAACGGCACCAACCAGGTCTCGGTCGGCAGCTCCAGTATCAAGCGCAAGATCGTCAACCTGGCGGATGGCGCTGTCAGCAGCAGCAGTACCGAGGCCATTACGGGCAAGCAGTTGAATGAAACCAACGGCCGGGTAACGACTGCACAGAATGCCGCGAATGGCGCGCAGGCCACTGCCAACGCCGCACAGGTTGATGCCACCAAGGCCTTGGCTGAGGCCACCGAATTGGGTGGTCTGGTCGGGCAGGTTTCGGCCACGGGGATTGTCCGCCTGGGTGAAAAGAACAGCGGCACCGTAGTGGATGTGCGCAATAGCGCAAATGCGAACCGTAAGCTGACCGGCGTGGCCGATGGCGTGGTCAGCGCCAGCAGCTACGAGGCCGTCAACGGCAGGCAGCTCAAAGCCACCAATGAGAAGGTGGGGGCTGTGGAAGGCATGGCCACCTCTGCGGCTGCGGACGCGACCCTGGCAAAGGCGGACGCGGCCAAGGCGCTGGCCGAAACAGCGGTTCTGGGCGGGCTGGTGGCGCAGGTTTCTGCCTCTGGCGATGTTCGTTTGGGAGAGAAAAACAGCGGTACGACCCTGAATGTGCGTAACAGCGCCAATGCCAACCGGAAGATCAGTGGTGTGGCGGATGGATTGCTGAGCGCAAGCAGTGCTGAGGCTGTGTCCGGGAAACAACTGTATTCAACGAACTCGCGCGTCTCAGATCTTGAGGATGTAGCACAATTTGTGAGTATCGGCTCAGCACCCTTCAGTGAACGTGCCGAAGCAGGTGTGGCGGGCGTTGCGGTGGGAAATTCAGCAAAGACGGGGCTGGAGGGAGGCACTGCGGTAGGGACATTTGCGGAGGCCATGGGAAAGAACTCGACCGCAATTGGCAGAGCGGCGACTGTCTCTGTGGATTCCGAAAATGGATTCGCAATGGGAGTCGGTGCACAGGTCGGTGGAGGCGCGGGCGGTGCGAATGAAGGTGTCGCGATTGGTGCTGGCGCAAGAGTTGGAAGCGGGGCTCACGGCTCGCTGGCGCTTGGAAATAGTTCCCTAGCAGATGAAGAAGGAGTTGCGTCATTTGGGGGTTTCGGCATGCAGCGCCGCCTTGTAAACATCGCCCGAGGCACCGCTGACCACAACGCCACCACTGTCTCCCAGCTCAAGGATTCCCTCGCGACCCTCGGCGGCGGCGCAGGCATGAATGCCAACGGCAACATCATTGCCCCAACTTACTCAGTGCAGGGGGGAACGCAGAACACCGTCGAGGACGCGCTGATTGCGCTCGATGGCGCTGTCATCACCGCAGACCGTCGCGCGGACAAGGTGGAAGGCCAGCTGAGTTCAATATTCCAGGGAACACCCTCGACTCGTGCCGACGGCATGAACCAGATCGCGCTTAATGGCGTGAATGGCATGGTGCTGACCAACCTGGCTGACGGACGTGTGGCGCCGGGAAGCCGCGATGCTGTAACCGGCAGTCAGTTGTACGCCGCAGAGCAGAAGATCTCGCAAAATCGGAATGATCTGGAGACGATGCGCAAGGAGCGGGAGGTGGGTGAGCAGGCGATGCGTGGGTTGGATGCGAGTGGTCCGATCGATTTCGGCGGTGCGCGTTTGACTGGTGTGGCCGAGGCAGGGCTGTCGGCTGATAGCTCGGACGTTGTGCGCGGCAGTCAGCTCTATGAGACCAATGAAGAGCTGCAGAAGCTGGCTTCCGCGTCGCGGTTTGTTGCTGTCGGTGACCTAGGACCTGGACAGGCGGCGAAGGCGGGACCAGTTGGGGTTGCGATTGGTGATTCCGCTGAGGCTTCTTTGCAAAGTGAAGGGGCAGTTGCCATTGGGAGCTTCGCGAAGGCTGCCGGTAAGAACTCGGTGGCGCTCGGCAGAGCCGCCTACGTTGATGCGACGGCTGAGCATGGCTTTGCTTTCGGCGTCTATTCTTCTGTCCATGAAGCAAACGGTATCGCAATCGGCGTTGGTAGCACGGTGAAGCAAGGGGCGGGTTCTAGCGTAGCTATTGGTGTCCACTCGGTTGCAGATGAAGCTCGCACTGTCGCGTTCGGCAATGGTGAGATGAAGCGTCGCCTCGTAAACATCGCCAACGGCACCGCCAACCACAACGCCGCCACCGTCGGCCAGCTGCGCGGTGCACTCTCCGCCCTCGGCGGCGAAGTCGATGCCAACGGCAACATCGTCGGCCCCAGCTTCAACGTGCAGGGTCAGTCCCAATCCACGCTCAATGGTGCATTGGAAGCGCTCGACGGCGCCGTGGTCAGCACCACCTCGCGCGTGAACCAGGTCGAATCCCAGCTCCGCTCCGTGTTCCAGGAAACTCCCTCGGTACGCGCAGACGGTACCGCCCAGCTCACCCTGGCCGGCGCCAACGGCATGGTCATCTCCAACGTGGCCAATGGCCTGATCGCGGCCGGCAGCCGCGATGCGGTCAACGGCGGCCAGCTGCATTCGATGCAGCAGCAGATCAACGGCCGCATGGATGGGCTGGAGCAGCGTATCGACGGTCAGCCGCAGGCCCGCGCCACGGCGGCAGCATCCACGCCTTCGCCATCCACCGAAGAGATCGCGCCGGCGCCGGAAACCAGCGGCTCGCCGCAGATCGCCTCAACCGGTGAAGGTGGCAAGCCGGCCCCGCAGCCGAAGCCGAAGCAGGACGACACGCCCAAGCCGCAGGTCGACACCGCCGACCTGGAAAAGATGCTGGCCCGGGCCAACGAGTACACCGATGGTGCGATCAGCACCTTCGAACGCCGCCTGGACAAGATGGACAAGCGCTTCAACCGCATGGCGGCGATGAGCAGTGCGCAGAGTGCGATGGCGATGAATACCGCCGGCCTGGCTACCTACAACCGCCTGGGTGCGGGCGTGGGTTACAGCGAGGGTGAGTCGGCGATGGCGGTGGGCTACCAGCGCGTGCTGAACGAGAAGGGTTCGGCCACCTTCAGCCTCAATGGTGCGTTCACCAACAGCGGTGAGCGCAGCATGGGCGTCGGCGTGGGCATCGGCTGGTAAGCCGTGCAGCCCCGGCGTGGTGCGCGTAATGAACCCCGCCGCGCCGGGGTCCTTGCCGAGGAGATGGCAATGTATCGATGGGTAAGCCGATTCATCAGCTACCGCACGTTCTATCTGTGGCGGGCGCGTTTCTACTACTACACCCGCAATCTGGATCGCTGGGTGCAGTTCACCTTGTTGTGCCTGGTGGGCATGGTGCTGGTGCTCTGGTACCACTGGCGGGTGGCGAGCGTGCCGCCACCGCGCGTGCATCCGGAGGCCGCCGCGGTGCGCGTGGAGAACATCACCCAGGAGGCGATCCATCGCATCGTGCTGGTGCGGCATGGTGGCCCGACACCGGGTGAGCCGTTCACCACGCCGGAAGACGTCCGCGCGGGAACGCTGCGCACCCTGCGGGTGCGACAACTGCTGGACAGTGAGAGGGTGTGGCAGCTGAAAGCCCACATGCTGGCCGACATGGCGGCATACATCGAAGCCACGGGCAGCTGCTTCCCCTTCCCATGCTGGCAGGTGAGCCACCGGCTGGAGCTCATGCGCGCGGCGGAGGCGGAGAACGCGGCCATCAACCGGGGGCTGGAGCCGGTGCTGGAGGTGCCGTTGGACAGGATGCCCAACCTCAACGGCGGTGAGCGCGCGCGGATACAGACGGCGTGGTCGGACCCGTTCGGCGATGTCTACAACCAGACCTGGTTGCTTGGCGATCTGCAGAACATGCACGCGCGGATGATGATGGCGTACCCGCAGCGGGTGGGAGCACCGTGGCTGATGCGCCTGCTTGGCGATGAGACGGAGGAGCAGCACCATGATGTCTGGTAGGTCAGCGCGCCTTCTGTAGGGCCGAGCCATGCTCGGCTGCTCTTGGGCCAGGTGTCCGGATGCCTGATGCATCGTGCGGACCAACGGTCCGCACCCACCAGAAGAAGGAAGCAGGCAGCGCGCCTTCTGTAGAGCCGAGCCATGCTCGGCTGCTCTTGGGCCAGGTGTCCGCACGCCTGATGCACGGTGCGGACCAACGGTCCGCACCCACCAAGGCCGGAACCACCCAAGGCCGGAACCATTCAAGGCCGGCGCAACCGTCACCCCCCGATATACGCGGTGATCTCCGCCTCGGCCAGCAGCTGCCGCAACTGTGCGACAGACGCGCGTCGCATCGGCTTCTCATCCACCGGCGACAAGGGCGCCTGGCGCAGGGCGTCATACGGCAGCACGGCCAGGTCGAAGGTCAGCTCTTCGGCGCTGAACACCCACACCGGCACGTCCAGGCTCCGTTCGCGGTCCATCCGCAGTCGGCGCGTCCGCGACTCGGCGGGAATGCCGTGCTCGTCGAGGAAGCGGTGCACGGCTTCCGGGTCGTCGCTGTGCAGGTGCAGCTGTACGGGGCTGTTGGCGTCGGCGGTGCCCTCCAGCACCGGGCCGGCCAGGCGCGGTGCGAAGCCGTGCAGGAACTCCAGCGCGCGCATCGCGGCTTCGCGGCGGCGCTGCAGTTCGTTGCCGTGCTGGGGGCCGGAGAACAGCCGCTGGTACTCGCGCAGGGCGTCTTCGATCTCGGTGTTGCGGGGCAGGGAGGCATCGTCGTGGATGCCGAGCCGGCTGGCGGCCTTCAACTTGGCCTGGTGGTAGTCGCGGATGCCGCCTTCGGCCATCAGGCGGGCGGCTTCGTGGGCGAGGCGATGGCGCCGCTCGCGGGTCTGGCTGGCAGCATGCTGACGGGCGCGATGCATGCGATGACTCCTGTTGCGACCTGGCTACAGACTAGCGCACGGATGTGACATCCGCGTGGGTATGGCGGAGGCAACCGCTCTGGTAGGTGCCGACCTTGGTCGGCACGGGGCGCCAACCAAGGTTGGTCTCTACCGGAGCCGCATCGGTGCCAACCAAGGTTGGCCTCTACCGGAGCCGCATCGGTGCCAACCAAGGTTGGCCTCTACCGGAGCCGCATCGGTGCCAACCAAGGTTGGCCTCTACCGGAGCCGCATCGGTGCCAACCAAGGTTGGCCTCTACCAGAGCCGCATCGGTATCAACCCATGGTTGGCACCCACCCGACCCTTCCTCAGAAGATATCGAACGCGGCGGCGTCGGCCTGCGGCGTATTGAGGTTCAGGTCGTAGTCGGTCAGGCGGTCCATGTCTTCCACCTTCACCCACTCGGTCGCGCCGTTGAGGGTGGCCTGGACCATGCCGCTGGGCGGGTCGTTCTGCGCGATCGGGGTGTCCTTCAGCGCGGTGCGCATGTAGTCGATCCAGATCGGCAGGGCCGCCTTGCCGCCGTACTCGCGGTAACCCAGCGAACGGAAGTCGTCGCGGCCCACCCACACGGTGGTCACGTACGGGCCACCGAAGCCGGAGAACCAGGCGTCGCGGTGGTCGTTGGTGGAGCCGGTCTTGCCGCCCACGTCCTCGCGGCCGAGCACCTTGGCCTGGACGCCGGTACCGCGCTGGACCACGTCGCGCATCATCGATACCAGCTGGTAGGCGGTGCGGGCGTCGATCGCGCGCGGGGCAGTGCGGGCATCCGGGTTGGCCGGTGCCGCCGGGGTTTCGACCTTGGCTTCGGCCTTGGCGGCGGCCGGGTCCACCTTCGGGGCCGGAGCGCCGAAGTTGAAGCCGTCCACCACCTGGTTGACCGGCTGGTCACTGCTGCCGGCGCAGTCGCGGCAGGCCAGCGCCGGGTTTTCCTTGAACACCAGGTTGCCGTCGCGGTCATTGACCTGGTCGATCAGCCAGGTGTCCACGCGCGAGCCGCCGTTGGCGAACACGGCGTAGCCGCGCGCCACCGACAGCGGGGTCAGCGAGGCGGTGCCCAGCGACATCGACAGGTTCGGCGGCAGCTCCGATTCGGCAAAGCCAAACTCGCTGATGTACTTGCGTGCGTAGTCCACGCCCATGCCATCGAGCAGGCGCACCGATACCAGGTTGCGTGACTGCACCAGCGCTTCGCGCAGACGCATCGGGCCGCGGAAGCCGCCGCCGTCGTTCTGCGGGGCCCAGGTCTTGCCGCGGCGGTCGCGGAACACGACCGGGGCGTCGAGCACGATCGAGGCCGGGTTGTAGCCCTTGTCGAAGGCGGCTGCGTAGACGAACGGCTTGAAGCTCGAACCCGGCTGGCGGCGGGCCTGGGTGGCGCGGTTGAACTTGTTGCCGGAGAAGCTGAAGCCACCCACCAGCGCCTTCAGCGCGCCGCTGTGGGCATCCAGCGAGACCAGCGCGGACTGGCCGCGCGGGATCTGGTCCAGCAGCCACTCGCCCTCCTTGGCCCCGGCGCGCACGCGCACGATGTCACCGCGCTGCACCAGCTTGCCCGGGGTCTTGTTGGTCCACTTGGCGGCGCCGGCCGGCAGCACGATCTCGCTGCGGTTGGCCAGCACCACGGTGGCGCTGCCGTCGGCGCCGGTGCTGGCGACGATCGCCGGCAGCAGGCCGGCCTGGCCGTACATGCCGCGCAGGTGCTCGGCCAGGGCGGCGGCGTCTTCGCCGGCACCCACCTGCACCTGTTTCTCCACGCCGTGCCAGCCGTGGCGGTGGTCGTACAGCAGCAGGCCGTCGCGCACCGACTGGTTCGCGGCGGTCTGCAGGGTGGAGTCGATGGTGGTGGTGACGTGATAGCCCTTGTTGACCACGTCGCCGCCGAAGCGGGCGATCATCTCCTGGCGTACCAGCTCGGCCACGTACGGAGCATCGACCTGCACCGGCGGCTCATGCGCGGTGGCGTGCATCGGCACGGCCTTGGCCGCGTCGGCCTCGGCCTGGCTGACGAATTTCAGGTCGGCCATGCGCTGCAGCACGTAGTTGTCGCGGCGCTGGCGGGCACGCTCCGGGTTGGAGATCGGGTTGCCCGACGAGGGGAACTTGGGGATGCCGGCCAGCGAGGCCATCTCATCCAGGTCCAGCTCGTTCAGTTTCTTGCCGTAATAGAACTCGGCGGCAGCGGCCACGCCGTAGGCGCGGTTGCCGAAGAAACTCTTGTTCAGGTACAGCTCGAAGATCTCGTCCTTGCTCAGCTCGGACTCGATCTTGCGCGCCAGCAGGATCTCGGCCAGCTTGCGGGTGTAGCTGTACTCGGAGCTGAGGAAGAACTGGCGGGCCACCTGCTGGGTGATGGTGGAGCCACCCGGCACGCGCTTGTCGCTGGTGGTGGCCAGCAGCCAGACCGCCCGCCCGATGCCCATGTAGTCCACGCCGCCGTGCTCGTAGAAGCGGGCGTCCTCAGTGGCCAGGAAGGCCTGCTTCAGCTTCTCCGGCACGTCCTTCATGGTGATCGGGGTACGCCGGGTCTCGCCGAACACCGCCATCAGCTTGCCATCGGCAGCATAGACGTACATCGGCTCCTGCATTTCCACGTCGCGCAGGGTCTGCACGTCGGGAAGCTTGGAGGAAACGGCGTAGTACAGACCGCCCACGGCGGCCGCGCCGATCAGCGCCAGGACCAGGACAATCAAGAAGATCCAGCGCAGCCAGCGGCGGAGTCGAGTCATCGGGTTCAGATTCCGATTGCGAATTTCGTGGTCGCAGAGTATAGATTACGCAAGGTGCCGGCTGGGGTCGGCACCGGGGAGCGCAAGGGGAACAGTCAGGGGCTGCATGGTGAATCCGTGAAGGAATTCACAGCAGGGCCGTTGCCATTTGCTAAGAATACGTTATTAATGCTTGGGCGCAGGTCTTGCGTCCAAGTGCCCGTCGGCAGGGGAGAAACCGTGGGGCTCATCCCAAAAAGTCAGTCGCCGCTCGTAGGCGTCGACATCAGTTCGACTGCGGTAAAGCTTTTGCAGCTGTCCCGCAGCGGCAATCGTTTCCGCGTGGAACATTACGCTGTGGAACCTCTGCCGCCCAATGCGGTGGTGGAGAAGAACATCGTTGAAGTGGAGGCCGTGGGTGAGGCCATCCGTCGGGCGATGAACCGTTCAGGCAGCAAGGCCAAAGTGGCCGCTGCCGCCGTCGCGGGGTCGGCAGTGATCACCAAGGTGATCCCGATGCCGGCCGATCTCGACGAAAACGACATGGAAGCCCAGATCGAGCTGGAAGCGGTCAACTACATTCCGTATCCGATCGAGGAAGTGAACCTGGACTTCGAGGTGATCGGGTCGATCCCGAACAACCCGGAGATGGTCCAGGTGCTGCTGGCCGCGTCGCGTTCGGAGAATGTCGAGCTGCGCCAGTCCGCGCTGGAACTCGGTGGCCTGCAGGCCAAGGTGATGGACGTGGAGGCCTTCGCGGTCGAGAACGCCTACGCCCTGGTCGCCAGCGAGCTGCCGGTATCCATCGATGGCGTGGTCGCGCTGGTCGACATCGGCGCCACCATGACCACCCTCAATGTCCTGCGCGGCGGCCGCAGCCTCTACAGCCGCGAGCAGGTGTTCGGTGGCAAGCAGCTGACCGATGAGATCATGCGCCGCTACGGGCTGAGCTACGAGGAAGCCGGGCTGGCCAAGCGCCAGGGCGGCCTGCCGGAAAGCTACGAGATGGAAGTGCTGGAGCCGTTCAAGGAAGCCACGGTCCAGCAGATCAGCCGCCTGCTGCAGTTCTTCTACGCAGGCAGCGAATTCAACCGCGTCGATCACATCGTGCTGGCCGGCGGCTGCGCCGTGCTCGGTGGCCTGCCGGAGATGGTCGAGGAACAGCTGGGCGTGCCGACCGTGGTCGCCAACCCGCTGGCGCAGATGACCCTGGGGCCGAAGGTGAACGCGCATGCGTTGGCCCAGGATGCCCCCGCGCTGATGATCGCGACCGGTCTGGCGCTGAGGAGCTTTGACTGATGGCACGCATCAATCTATTGCCCTGGCGCGCCGAGCGGCGCAAGCAACGCCAGCGCGAGTTCTACGCAATGCTGGGCATGGCCGCCGTCGGTGGCCTGCTGCTGTCGCTGATGATCTGGTTCTACTACGACCGTCAGGTGAGCGGCCAGATGGACCGCAATGCCTATCTGGAAGCCGAGATCGAGAAGGTCAAGGAACAGAACAAGGAGATCGACCGCCTCGATGCGCAGAAGGAACGCCTGCTGGCCCGCAAGAAGGTGATCGAGGAGCTGCAGGCCAAGCGCTCGCAGATGGTCCACCTGTTCGACGCGCTGGTGCGCACCATTCCCGACGGCGTGGTGCTGACCGCGCTGAAGCAGGAAGGGGATGTACTGACGCTGGAAGGCCGCACCCAGTCCAACGCCCGCGTTTCGGCCTACATGCGCAACCTGGAGACCTCCGGCTGGATGACCAACCCGGAGCTGTCGATCATCGAAGCGCGTGACCCGGAGAAGGACAAGGACGGCAAGGCCGGCCCGCTGGCCGACATCAAGGCGCTGCCCTACGTGTTCGTGGTCAAGGTGAAACTGCCGGCACAGAGCGAAGAGGTGTCGGCGACGCCGGGCCTGAACGCCGATGGCTCGGTGGCGACGGCTGCGCCGGCACCGGTGGCTCCGTTGGCCGCAGGTCCGGATGCCGCAACGCCTGCGGCGCCGGCGGCGGGCCAGCCGGCAGCAGCTCCCGCCGCACCGGCCACTGCACCGGCCACGCCGGCCAAGCCGAACCAACCGGCCGCTCCGGCCGCCGCGCCGGCCCCGGCACCTGCCCCGAAGCCTGAGGGCAGCCGCCTGGCGCAGCCGCCGCAGGCCTTCAATGCGCTGCTGCAGGGGGACCGCGCATGAGCCAGAAGATCGACATCAAGAACCTGGATTTCAACGACATCGGCAACTGGCCGCAGAAGGCCAAGATCGTCTTCTGCTCGTTGCTGGCGCTGGTCATCATGTTCGTGGCGTGGATGCTGCTGATCAGCGGCAAGCGCGAAGAACTGGCCGGCCTGGAATCGAAGGAAGTCGAGCTGCGCACCGAGTTCACCAAGCAGCAGGAACGCGCGGTGAACCTGGGGCCGCTGAAGCAGCAGCTGGCGCAGATGGAGCAGGTGCTGCAGCAGATGCTGCGGCAGCTGCCGAGCAAGACCGAAATGCCCGACCTGATCATCGACATCTCGCAGACCGCGCTGTCCAGCGGCCTGACCAACGAGCTGTTCGAGCCGGAGCAGGAGCAGATCAAGGAGTTCTACGCCGAGAAGCCGATCAAGCTGCGCATGGTGGGCAGTTACCACCAGTTCGGCGCGTTCGTCAGTGGCGTGGCCTCGCTGCCGCGGGTGGTGATCCTGACCATGCACGACATCAACCTCAAGCCCAAGGAAAAGACCGGCGGCAACGTCCGCAGCGGTGCACTGGAACTGTCCGGTACGGTCAAGACCTACCGCTACCTGGACGAGACCGAGGTGCAGGCGCAGCAGGCGGCCGACGCTGGCAAGGAGGGCAAGAAGTGATGCGCGCGCAGACCGTACGTGGTGCGATGGTGCTGGCTGTGCTGCTGCTGGCTGGTTGCGGCCGTGGCGTGACCAGCACGCCCGGTGACGCACCGAACCTTGAGAAGTGGGTGGAAGGCGAGCGCGCGCGACCGGCGCAACCGCTGGAGCCGCTGCCGGTGATGCAGCAGTTCGAGACCTTTGAATACTCCGCGCAGGGCATGCGCGATCCGTTCACCGATGCCTGGACCAATCCGCAGCAGGGGAATGGCGGATTGCGACCGGACCCGAACCGGCGCAAGGAGCCGTTGGAAGGCTTCCCGCTGGATGCGCTGGACATGGTCGGCACCATCGGTACCGGCGCAGGTACCGTGGCGCTGGTGATGGGGCCGGACAAGGTCACCTACCGGGTTCGCCCGGGCGGTTACCTGGGGCAGAGCGACGGGCGGGTCACGGCGGTCTTCGAAGACCGCGTGGAGCTGATCGAACTGGTGCCGGATGGCGCGGGTGGCTGGCTGGAACGGCCGGCAACGCTCTCGCTTGAAGATCAATGATCGTTTACTGGGGATAGCACGATGACCTTTCACCAAGCCAAGGGGCTGCGTCCCATCCGGCGCTCTACCTTGAACCGTGTCAGCGCGCTGGGAGTCGCGCTGATGCTGGCCTGCGCTCCGGCGCTGGCTGCCGCACCGGCGGAAAAGCCGGTGGGCGCCACCGTGGCACCGGCCGCCGCGCCGGCGGGCCTGTCGGTGGCCAAGATCGATTTCAAGCGTGGCGATGACGGCGCCGGGCGCCTGATCGTGCAGTTCGACGGGCAGGGCGCGATCCCTGACCTGCGCACGCAGGGCAACAGCGTCGTGGTCGACGTCGGCAATGCCCGGCTGCCGGCCAACCTGCAGAAGCCGATGAACGTCACCGACTTCGCCACGCCGGTACAGCGCATCGACGCCAAGCCGTCGGGCGCCGGCACCCAACTGGTGCTGAGCACCGGTGGCGCGGTGGAGTCGCTGGCCTACCAGAGCGGCAACGAATACGTGGTCGAGATCAGCCCGCGCCAGGCCCAGGCCGCCGTGGGTGCGGTCACCGCCGGCAGCGTCACCCAGGCGGCCAAGGCCGTCGGCCAGCGCGGCTTCACCGGCAAGCCGGTGACCTTCAACTTCCAGGACGTGCCGGTGCGCACCGTGCTGCAGTTGATCGCCGAGGAGTCCAACCTGAACGTGGTGGCGTCCGACTCGGTGCAGGGCAACGTGACCCTGCGCCTGGTCAATGTGCCGTGGGACCAGGCGCTGGACATCGTCCTGCGCGCCAAGGGCCTGGACAAGCGTCGCGACGGCAGCGTGATCTGGGTGGCGCCGCAGGCCGAACTGGCCAAGTTCGAGCAGGAAAAGGAAGACGCGCGCATCGCCATCGAGAACCGCGAAGACCTGCAGACCGACTACATCCAGATCAACTACCACAGCGCCACGCAGATCTTCAAAGCGCTGACCGAGGCCAAGGGCATCGGCGGCGGCGGTGGTGGTGGCAGTGGTGGTGGTTCGGGCAGCTCCTCGCAGGAAGACAGTGGCTTCCTGTCCTCGCGCGGCCGCATCGTGGCCGACGAACGCACCAACACGCTGATGATCAGCGACATCCCGAAGAAGATCGCGCGCATGCGCGAGCTGATCAACGTGATCGACCGCCCGGTCGACCAGGTGCTGATCGAAAGCCGCATCGTCATCGCTACCGACACCTTCGCCCGCGAGCTGGGCGCGAAGTTCGGTGTCAGCGGCAGCCGCGACAATGTGTACTTCAGCGGTAGCCTGGATGCCAATGCGAAGACCCGTGAGTCGCAGGTTGCGACCGACCTGGCCAATGCCAAGGCCGAGCGTGACTGGGTAGCCGGTGGCCGGGTCGGCCCGCCGCCGGTGAAGTCCGGCTCGGCGATCACCCGCGGCCTGAACTGGAACCTGCCGGTGGCCGCCGCCAGCAACCCGGGTTCGCTGGCGCTGTCGATCCTCAATGCCGGTTACCTGCTGGACGTGGAGCTGTCTGCCATGCAGCAGGAATCGCGAGGCGAGGTGATCTCCAACCCGCGCGTGGTCACCACCAACCAGCGCGAAGCGATGATCAAGCAGGGCAAGGAAATCGGCTACGTCACCATCAGCGGTGGTACCGCTGGCGGCGTGGCGACCCCGAACGTCCAGTTCAAGGAAGTGGTGCTGGAGCTGAAGGTCACCCCGACCATCACCAACGACAACCGCGTGTTCCTCAACATGCAGGTGAAGAAGGACGAAGTCGACCAGCTGATCCAGCTGGAGGGCTACGGCACCGTGCCGTCGATCAACCGACGCGAAGTCAACACCGCGGTGCTGGTCGAGGATGGGCAGACCGTGGTGATCGGTGGCGTCTACGAGTTCACCGATCGCAACAGCATCAGCAAGGTGCCGTTCCTGGGCGACGTGCCGTTCCTGGGCAACCTGTTCAAGAAGCGCGGTCGCAACAAGGACAAGGCCGAGCTGCTGGTGTTCGTCACCCCGAAGGTGCTGCGCGTGGCCAAGCAGAACTGAGCCGTCGCACCGGAGTCTTCGAAGAAGGGCCGCCCCGTGCGGCCCTTCTTCGTTTGGGCTGGCGGCATGCACGAAGCAGATCCATGCCCAGCGTGGACGGCTGTTCAGCGGTTCTTGATGCCAATCGCAGGGCACCCTGCGATGATGTCGGGAACCCGTGCCGTCCTGCGCCGGTCAAAGGCCCCCATGAACCTGCCACCGCCGATGCCCGAAACCGTCTCGCCGCCGCCCGCGCCGGCCACCTCCCGCCTGCATGCGGCGTTCACCCAGCTGCGCGACGCGCTGTCGGCCGAGATCGTCGGCCAGGCGGCACTGGTCGAACGCCTGCTGATTGCATTGTTGGCCGACGGCCATCTGCTGGTGGAGGGCGCGCCGGGCCTGGCCAAGACCACGGCGATCCGTGCACTGGCCTCGCGCCTGGAAGCAGACTTTGCCCGCGTGCAGTTCACCCCCGACCTGCTGCCGGCCGACCTCACCGGCACCGAGATCTGGCGCCCGCAGGAGGGCCGCTTCGAGTTCGTGCCCGGCCCGATCTTCCACCCGATCCTGCTGGCCGACGAGATCAACCGGGCACCGGCCAAGGTGCAGTCGGCGCTGCTGGAGGCCATGGGCGAGCGCCAGGTCACGGTTGGCCGCCATACCTATGCGCTGCCGCCGCTGTTCCTGGTGATGGCCACGCAGAACCCGATCGAGCAGGAGGGCACCTTCCCGCTGCCGGAAGCGCAGCTGGACCGTTTCCTGATGCATGTGCGCATCGGTTACCCGGACCAGGCCGCCGAATCGGAAATCCTGCGGCTGGCCCGTGAGCGTGCCCGTGGTGCATTGGGCGAGGCTGCGCCGGCGCCGGACAAGATGCCGATGCAGGACGTGTTCGACGCCCGCCGCGAAGTGCTGGACCTGCACATGGCACCGGCACTGGAGCGCTACCTGATCGAACTGGTGCTGGCCTCGCGCGATCCCGCGCGCTACGACGCCGGCCTCGGCCGCCGCATCGCCTGGGGGGCAAGCCCGCGCGGTTCCATCGCACTGGAGCGCTGTGCCCGTGCGCGGGCGTGGCTGGCCGGCCGTGACTTTGTCACGCCCGACGACGTGCGTGCAGTCGCCGCCGACGTGCTGCGCCATCGCGTGCTGCCCAGCTATGAAGCCACCGCCGAGGGCTGGGACGGCGAGCGCCTGGTGCAGGAGCTGCTGGCCCGGGTGCCGGCACCCTGAGCCTGCGCATGACCGATCCATCCCTGGAACAGGCACCGTCCGCGCTCGAAGGTGACGGGCTGCGCCCGCAGCTGGCCGAACTGGTCGCGCTACGGCGGCTGGCACAGCGTCCGCCGCCGCCGCGCCGTGGCCGCACCGGCAACGCGGGCCAGGCACCGTCCCAACTGCGCGGCCGCGGCATGGAATACGCCGAGTCGCGCGAATATGTAGCTGGCGACGACGCGCGCCACATCGATTGGCGCGTGACTGCGCGCACCGGCCGCGCCCATACCAAATTGTTCCAGGCCGAGCGCGAGCGGGTCAGCCTGATCGTGGCCGATACGTCGCCGGCGCTGTACTTCGGCACGCGCGTGCGCTTCAAATCGGTACAGGCCGCCCGTGCCGGTGCGGTTGCCGCGTGGTCGGCGCAGCGCCGCGGCGACCGCGTGGGTGCGCTGCGCGGCAGTGACCGCGAAGCGCCGATTGCCCCTGCGGGCGGGCCACGCGGCGTGCTGCGCGTGCTCGACGCGCTGACCCGCTGGTATGCACAGCCGCCGGTCGACGATCTGGGCCTGGCGCGTGCACTGGATCATGCCGGTCGCGTGCTGCGCCCGGGGGCACGCATGCTGGTGCTGGCCGATCCGCAGCAGGCCATCCGCATTCCGCCCGCGCGCTGGAGCGCGCTGGCCCAGCATCACGATCTCAGCCTGGTGCTGCTGGTTGATCCGCTGGAACTGCATCCCCCCTCGGCGGCGCTGCAGTTCCAGACCGCACAGCAGCGCATCGGCCTCGACCTGCGCCGCAGTGAAGTGCAGGCGCATTGGCAGGCACACTTCGTCGAACCGCTGCAGGAACTGCGGCGCCAGCTCGGCGCACGCCGTGTCGATGTGCAGGTGCTGTCCACGGATGCGCCCAGCGACGCGTGGCTGGCGCCATCACCGACCGAGGTGCCGGCGTGAGCGCCGCGCTGCCGCTGCGCGATGTGCAGTTGCCACCGGCACCTTCATGGTGGCCGCCTGCCCCCGGTTACCTGATGGTCGGCGCGGCGGTGGTGCTGGTGCTGTTGGTGATCGCCGTGCTGATGTGGCGGCGTCGCCGTCGCCGCCAGCGTTGGTTGCAGCTGTTCGATAGCGAACTGGCAGCCACCACCGACGCTGCGGCCGAACTGGCGGCCATTGCCGGATTGCTGCGCCGTGCCGCACGCCGTGCAAAGCCGGGCAGTGAATCGCTGCGCGATGATGCCTGGTGGCAGCGTGTAGACCCGCAGGGCACGTTGCCCGATGCGCGCCGCAGCCTGCTGGCCGAAGGCGCGTATCGCCCACGCGTCGACAGCAGCGACGTGGCGGCCGTGCGCAGTTGGGCCCGCGAGCGCTATCTGGCGATGCTGCTGGAGCGCCGCCGATGAACCTCTGGACGACCTATTGGCCATGGCCGGACCTGCAGCTGGCATGGCCACTGGCATTGCTCGCGCTGCCGTTGCCGTTGCTGATGCGCTGGTGGAAGCGCCGTGCAGAACCGGGCGCCGCGCTGCGTGTGCCCTACGCCGCCGCCGAGCTCGAAGCGCTGTCCGGTGGGGGCCGCGTCGACGTGTCGTGGCTGCGCACGCTGCTGCTATGGCTGGGCTGGTGCGCGCTGTGCATCGCGCTGGCACGGCCGCAGCAGCTGGGCGAAGCCATCACGCCGCCGCAGCAGGGCCGGCAGATGATGCTGGCGATGGACGTGTCCGGCAGCATGGGCGAGGGTGACATGGTGCTGGGAGCCCAGGCGGTTGATCGCCTCACCGCGGCCAAGGCCGTGCTGGCCGACTTCCTGGATCGTCGTGCCGGCGACCGCGTCGGCCTGCTGATTTTCGGTGATCGCGCCTACACGCTTACGCCGCTTACCGCAGACCTGGCCAGCGTGCGCGATCAGCTGCGCGACAGCGTGGTCGGCCTGGCCGGGCGCGAGACCGCCATCGGTGATGCCATCGGCCTGGCGGTGAAGCGCCTGCGCAGCCAGCCGGAGGGACAGCGCGTGCTGATCCTGTTGACCGATGGTGTCAGCAACGCCGGTGTGCTGGAGCCGCTGCGCGCCGCGGAAGTCGCGCGCGCCGAAGGCGTGCGCATCCACACGGTTGCATTCGGCGGCGATGGCAGCATGCGCCTGTTTGGTATCCCGATTTCCACCGACCAGGATCCGGTCGATGAGGCCACCCTGAAGAAGATCGCCAGCATGACCGGTGGCCAGTTCTTCCGCGCGCGTGACACCGCGCAGCTGGCCGGGATCTACGCCGAGCTCGATCGCCTGGAGCCGGTCGCCGCGAAGGGGCCGAGCCTGCGTCCGCGCGAAGAACGCTATGCCTGGCCGTTGGGGCTGGCGTTGCTGCTGGGCGTGCTGGCCTGGCTGTGGCCGGAGCGTCGCCGATGATCGCGTTTGCTTCGAATCTCCCCGATTGGAGCGCATTGCACTTCCTGCGACCGGAGTGGTTGTGGGCGCTGCTGGCGTTGCCCCTGATCCTCGCGCTCGCGATGTACCGGCAGCGGCGCAGTGATGCGTGGCGGCAGGCGGTGGACGCACACCTGTTGCCCCACCTGCTGGCCGCGGGCGCGAAGCGTCGAGTGCGCCTGCCATGGGCGCTGCTGCTGGGCTGGACACTGGCATCGCTGGCCATGGCCGGGCCGAGCTGGCGCCAGCAGGCACAACCGATGTTCCAGGCCAGCGCACCGCTGCTGGTGGTGCTGGACCTGTCCAGCCGGATCACGGCAACCGATCTTCCGCCGTCGCGCCTGCTGCAGGCGCGGGCGAAAGTGGGCGAACTGCTGCGCGCGCGCCAGGGCGGGCAGGTGGGGCTGGTGGTGTATGCCGATGATGCCTACACCGTGGCGCCGCTGACCGACGACGGCAGCAATGTTGCGTTGTATCTGGATGCGCTGTCGCCGGACGTGATGCCGCGTGATGGCCAGCGTGCCGACCGCGGCATCGACTGGGCGACACGCTTGATGCGGCAGATCGGCGCGTTGCAGGGGCAGATCCTGCTGGTCAGCGATCAGGCGGACAGCGAAGCTGCACTGGCGGCGGCGCAGGCACGCAGCCTGGGCCTGCAGGTGTCGGTGCTGGGCCTGGGCACGCCTGCCGGTGCGGCCTACCGCGATGGCAATGGGCAGATCCGCCAGGCCGCGCTGGATGAGGGCAGCCTGCGTGCAGTCGCCACTGCCGGTGGCGGCCGCTATGCGCGCATCTCTGCCGATGACGGCGATCTGCGTGCGCTCGGTGTACTCGACGCGCGCGACGGCACGGCGGCGCAGCGGCCGGGCGAAGGCAAGCAGTGGCGTGACGAAGGCTTCTGGTTGCTGCCGCCGGTGATGCTGCTGGCATTGCTGGCCTTCCGCCGTCGCGCGGTGCTGGCTGCGGTGCTCGCGGTGGGTCTGCTGCCATGGATGAATGACGCGCAGGCGCAGGCCCCTGCGACGCCTGTCTCGCAGCCGGCGCAGGGCACGCTGTGGAAGCGCAGCGACCAGCTGCAGCATCAACGCCTGGCCGAGGGGGTTCAGGCCTACCGCAGGGGCGACTTCGCCACTGCACGCAGACAGTTCGAAGGCATCGACAGCGATGCCGGTTGGTACAACCTGGCCAACACGCTGGCACGCGAAGGCAACTACGACGACGCAATTGCCGCCTACGACCGCGCGCTGGCGCTGCATCCGGGCATGGCCGATGCGGTGGCTAACCGTGCCGTGGTCGATGCCGCACGCAAGCGCAGGCCATCCGGGGGCGGCCAAGGCCAGGATCAACAGAAGCCACCGCACAACGGGCAGCAGAAACAACCGCAGGGCCCGCAGGGCCAACAGAACCCACAGGGACAGCCGAAGCAGGGCCAGCAGCAACCCGGCCAGGGCCAGCCGCCGTCGGGCCAGCAGGGCCAGCCCAAGGCGGGTGACAACAACGCGCAGTCGGAGCCTCAGCCTGGCGAACGTGGCCGCGATGGCCAGCAGGCACCACCGCAGGTGGAAGATGCCAAGGCGCAGGCGCAGGCCGATGAACAGCAGCGCCAGCGCATGCAGCAGGCGATGCAGCAGGCACGCGAGGGTGAGGCCGGCAAGGGGGGCAAGCCAGTGCCGGGTGGTGAGGGCCGCACGCCGCGCCAGCGCGAGGAGCAACAGGCGGTGGAGGCATGGATGCGGCGTGTGCCGGATGATCCGGGCGCATTGCTGCGGGCCAAGTTCCAGCTGGAAAACGAACGCAGGAAGAGGGAAGGGCGATGACGCGGTCGATCAACATGCACGGGCACTGGCCTCGACAGGTGCTGGCGGCGCTGCTGTTGTGGCTGCCGCTGCTGGCCTGGGCGCAGCCGCGCGCGTGGCTGGACCGCGACCGCATCGCGATGGGCGACACGGTCACGCTCAATGTCGAGAGCGACCAGGGCGCCCCTGACTTCACGCCATTGCGCACCGACTTCGACCTGAGCGGGCAGACCAGCAGCCGCCAGGTGGAATGGAGCAATGGCAGCATGCAGCAGCGCAACCTGTATGGCGTGGCGCTGACACCACGACGTAGTGGTGCGCTGGTGGTACCGGGCCTGCAGGTGGGCAGTGTGCGCACCGCACCGCTGACGCTGCAGGTCGATGCGGCCGCCGTGGCGGGGCCCGACAGCAATGCGATGGCCTTCATCGAAACCGTTGTCGATGACGATACGCCGTATGTGCAGCAGAGCGTGGGCGTGGTGGTGCGGCTGTACTTCGCCTCGCAGCTGGCCTCCGGCGAGCTGGTGCTGGATACCCCGGCGGGCGCGTCGTTGCAGCGTGTGGGCGACGACCGCACCGATGTACGCCAGGTCAACGGGCGCCGCTACAACGTGGTCGAACGGCGTTTCCTGCTGATCCCCGAGCGCAGTGGCGCGTTGCGCCTGGCCGGTGCCCGTTTCAGTGGGCGCAGTGCGGGTGGCTTCTTCGACGACTTCTTCGGCGGTGGCGATGGCCGCATGAATGCCACCGGCGCAGACCGCACGCTGCAGGTGCAGGCACAGCCGGCGCAGGCCCCGCAGCCGTGGCTGCCACTGCAGAGCCTGCAGCTGCGCTACACCAGTGCGCCGACCAGTGCCCGCACCGGTGAGGCCGCCAACGTGGTGGTCGAAGCGGTTGCCGAAGGCGCGACGCGCGCGCAGTTCACCGACCTGCCGGTGCCGGATGTCGGCACCAATGCGCAGGTGTTCGCCGAACCGGCACAGTACGAAGAGACCTTCAACGGCAGCACGCCGCGCCTGAAGATCACCCGCCGCTATTCGATCGTGCCGCGCCAGCCGGGTTCGCTGGTGGTGCCGGGGCCGCGCCTGCCCTGGTGGGATGTGCGTAACGGCAGGGCGCAGGAGGCGAAGCTGCCGGACCTGACGCTGGCCGTCGCGGCCGGCACCGGCACCGGCACTGCCTCACCGGCGCCATTGCCGCCGATCGACACCGATGCCGCGCTGCCGGGCGCCGATGGCCAGGACAGCCGCATCGCCGCGACCGATCCGCGTGCCAGCGGCCTGTCCGAGCGTCCGTGGCCGTGGATGGCGGCGGCCATCGGCCTGGCGTTGCTGTGGCTGCTGACTCTCCTGTGGGGCTGGCAGCGAGGTCGGCGCCCGCGCGCAGTGGCGCCAGTAGCGGGCAAGGCCTCTGTGCCGACTGCGGCGGGCGGGCGTGCCGGCCTGGCAGAACTGCGCCGCGCGCTGGATGGCGAGGGCTTCGAACAGGTGGAAGCACAGCTGTGTGCGATGGCTGGTGTGGAACGCATCGAGCAGGTCATCGCGCGGCTTGGGGATGCAGCCCAGCGTCAAGTGCTACAGGACCTGCAGCAGGCGCGGTGGGGCGGGCAGGGGGATCTGGCGCCGCTGCGCACGCGCCTGCGCGAGGTCTTCCGTGACGGACCGCACTGGTCGGCGGCTGCGGGCACCGCCGACACTGACCTGGCGCCGCTGTATCCGCCGCGGCGAACCTGAACCGGCGCCGCTTGCGCGCTTTGTTAGAGTGCATTCATTTTTCGAGGAAACCCGCGTATGACAGCAGCTGCTGCCGACAAGAAGAAGTTGCCCCTGCATTGGAAGATGGGCATCGGCTTTGCGATCGGCCTGGTCCTGGGACTGATCGTGCACGCCCTGGGCGGCAGCGTCGATGGTCTGCAGGCTGGTGCCAAGTGGGTAATGGACTACGTCACCACCCCGGCGTCGGGCCTGTTCCTCAACCTGATCTTCATGCTGATCGTGCCGCTGATCTTCTCGGCGCTGATCATGGGCGTGTCGGAGATGGGCGACATCCGCGCCCTCGGCCGCATCGGCTGGAAGACCCTGGCCTACACCGTGCTGCTGTCCGGCATCGCGGTGGGCATCGGCCTGGTGCTGGTCAACCTGCTCAAGCCGGGCGCGGGCGTCGATCCGCAGACTGCGGCACTGATGCTCTCGGAGAACGCCGAGCGCAGCAAGGAAATCGTCGCTGGCATCCACGGCACGCCGAAGGGCATGGACATGCTGCTGTCGATCGTGCCGAGCAACGTGCTGCAGGCCGCGTCGGACAACGGCGCGATCCTGTCGCTGATGTTCTTCGCGCTGATGTTCGGCATCGGCATGGTGCTGACCGACAATGAAAAGGTTGCCCCGCTGCGCCGCGCCATCGAAGGCGTGTTCGAAATCTCGATGACCCTGATCAACCTGGTCATCCGCCTGGCCCCTTATGCGGTGGCCTGCTTCATGTTCAACCTGGCCGCGCTGTTCGGCTTCGAGCTGATCATCCGCCTCGGCGCCTACGTGGGCGTGGTGGTGCTGGCGCTGGGCCTGCACATGATCGTGACCTACGGTACCGCGGTGTGGCTGTCCGGCCGCTCGCCGCTGTCGTTCTTCCGCGATACCCAGGAAGCAACGGTGATGGCGTTCTCCACCGCCTCCAGCAATGCCACCCTGCCGACCGCGCTGCGCGTGGCCGACCAGATGGGCTTGCCGCAGCGCGTGTCGCGCTTCGTGCTGACCGTGGGTGCCACCGCCAACCAGAACGGCACCGCGCTGTTCGAGGGCGTGACGGTGATCTTCCTGGCCCAGTTCTTCGGCGTTGACCTGAGCATCGGCCAGCAGATCATGGTGATGGCGGTCTGCATCCTCGGTGGCATCGGTACCGCCGGCGTGCCGTCGGGATCGCTGCCGGTGGTGGCGATGATCTGCGCGATGGTCGGTGTGAATCCGCTGGGCATCGGCCTGATCCTGGGCGTGAATCACTTCCTGGACATGTGCCGTACCGCGCTGAACGTGACCGGCGACCTGGCCCTGACCACGCTGGTGGCCAAGGGCGAGTCGCACGATGGCCCGGCCCTGGGTCCGCAGCAGGACTGAGTCCAACGCCACTGCTGGCGACCTGATCGGGGTCGGATTCCTTTCCGCAGGGAAAGGGCTCCGACCCCTTTCACATGCAGAATCCGGCGGAGATCATGACGTGCCGGCCAGCGGCCGGCACGACCGGGCAAGGTGAACTGACCCCCCGCCCGGCGACTATGGGACAATAGGCCGCCCGCACGTCCGCGGCCGCCTCCCGATTCCGACAGAACCATGACGCAGCCTACCCGTCGCCAGTTGGCCAACGCCATCCGCTTCCTTGCCGCCGATGCGGTTGAAACCGCAAAGTCCGGCCACCCCGGCATGCCCATGGGCATGGCCGACATCGCCGAAGTCCTCTGGAACGACTACCTCCGCCATAACCCGAGCAACCCGCACTGGTTCAACCGCGACCGTTTCGTGCTGTCCAACGGCCACGGTTCGATGCTGCAGTACGCGCTGCTGCACCTGAGCGGCTACGACCTGCCGATCGAGCAGCTGAAGCTGTTCCGCCAGCTGGGCAGCCACACCGCCGGTCACCCGGAACGCCACGAGACCCCGGGCGTGGAGACCACCACCGGCCCGCTGGGCCAGGGTTTCGCCAATGCCGTGGGCTTCGCCCTGGCCGAGAAGCTGCTGGCACAGCGCTTCAACCGCCCGGAGCTGGAAGTGGTCGACCACCGCACCTGGGTGTTCATGGGCGATGGCTGCCTGATGGAAGGCGTGTCGCATGAAGCCGCCTCACTGGCCGGTACCTGGGGCCTGCACAAGCTGGTCTGCTTCTGGGACAACAACCACATCTCCATCGACGGCAATGTCGAGGGCTGGTTCACCGACAACACCCCGGAGCGTTTCGAGGCCTATGGCTGGAACGTGGTCCGCGACGTCGATGGCCATGACCCGGACAGCATCAAGGCCGGCATCGAGGCCGCGCTGTCGCAGAGCGACAAGCCGACCCTGATCTGCTGCCGCACTACCATTGGTTTTGGTTCGCCGAACAAGGCGGGCAAGGAATCCAGCCACGGTGCACCGCTGGGCAAGGACGAGCTGGAAGCCACCCGCAAGCAGCTGGGCTGGGAATACGGCCCGTTCGAGATCCCGCAGGCGATCTACGACGGTTGGCGCGCCAATGGCGCCGGCACCCTGCGCCAGGCCGAGTGGGAACAGCTGTTCGACAAGTACGCCAGCCAGTACCCGGCTGAAGCAGCCGAACTGACCCGCCGCTCGCATGGCGAACTGCCGGCCGACTTCGTTGCCAAGGCCGATGCGTACATCGCCCAGGTGGCCGCGGAAGGCCCGACGATCGCCTCGCGCAAGGCCTCGCAGCTGGCCATCGAAGCCTATGCCCCGCTGCTGCCGGAAATCGTCGGCGGCTCGGCCGACCTGGCGCACTCCAACCTGACCCTCTGGAAGGGCAGCAAATCGGTTGCCAGCGACGACGCCAACGCCAACTACGTGTACTACGGCGTGCGCGAGTTCGGCATGACCGCCATTGCCAACGGCCTGGCCCTGCACGGTGGCTTCATTCCGTTCGACGCCACCTTCCTGGTGTTCAGCGATTACGCCCGCAATGGCGTGCGCATGAGCGCGCTGATCCCGGCGCACGCCATCCACGTCTACACCCACGACTCGATCGGCCTGGGCGAAGACGGCCCGACCCACCAGCCGGTGGAGCACCTGGCCTCGCTTCGCTACATCCCGAACAACGACGTGTGGCGTCCGTGCGATGCGGTCGAGTCGGCGGTGAGCTGGAAGGCCGCGATCACCCGCCAGGACGGCCCGAGCTGCCTGGTGTTCAGCCGCCAGAACCTGCCGCACCAGCCGCGCAGCGCCGAGCAGATCGCGCAGATCGAGCGCGGCGGTTACGTGCTGGCCGATGCCGCCGGTACCCCGGATGTGATCCTGATCGCCACCGGTTCGGAAGTCTCGCTGGCCACCGAAGCCAAGGCCCAGCTGGATGCGGCTGGTCTCAAGACCCGCGTGGTCTCGATGCCGTCCACCGACGTGTTCCTGCGCCAGGACGCGGCCTACCGTGAATCGGTGCTGCCGAACGCGGTGCGCAAGCGCGTGGCTGTGGAAGCCGGTGTCACCGGCTTCTGGCGCCAGTTCGTCGGCCTGGACGGTGCCGTGATCGGTATCGACACCTTCGGTGCCTCCGCCCCGGCCGACCAGCTGTACAAGCACTTCGGCATCACCACCGCGCACGTGGTGGAAGCCGCCAAGGCGCTGTAAGCAGCATCGCGACGTAATGAGGAAAGGCCGGCGCACGCCGGCCTTTTCTTTGCCGCAGGAAAAAGGGGACGGAGGGGATTAAGTCGTTTGTGCACAAACGACTTAATCCCCTCCGTCCCCTTTTCTCAGGCGGTGCGCGCCAGTGCCAGCCGCAGCAGGCGCGCGTCCAGGCGTTCGACGAAATCCTTCGGTGCCTGCAGGCCCATGCGCTGCAGGTACACCGCATCGCCGTCGCCGGCCGGTTGCCGTAGTGCTGCCCAGACGGTACGCAGCTTGTCGCCGCGGGTCTGCGTATTGGCCTTCAGCCACGCCAGCGCTTTCACCAGCACCTGCTCGATCTCGTTGAAGTCACTGCCCAGCGGATAGTCCGGCAGGCTGCCATCGGCGCGGAACGGGGCCAGCGCCGCTGTCAGCGCCTGCGGCGTATTGCGCTGCTGCCGCTGCGGATCCGGTTGCGCGACCGCCAGCAGTTTGCGCGAGGCGTGCGCCTGCTGCAGCAGGCCGCCCTGGAACGGGGCCTCGGTGATTGCGGTCATCGCATGCACGCAGTCCTCGTCGGTCAGTCCGCGCAGGTCGGCAATGCCGTATTCGTTGAGGTAGATGTCGCGCAGGTGGCGCGGAATGGTGGTGTGCCCGTAGTTCCAGCGCACGTTGGATTCGCGTCGGCCCTTGTCATCGCGCGCGGCGCGGAACATCAGCACGCTGCGGGCTTCCGGCAGGGCATGTGCCATCGCCACGAAGTTGTACTGGCCGCCCACACCGGATACCACGCGTCCATCGTCCAGCGCGTCGGACACCGCCGCGCCCAGCGCGGTGGCCATCATGCAGGAGTTGAAGAAGCGCGCATGGCGGCGCTGCAGGCGTTCCAGCGTTTCGTTGCCGCCGTACAGCTGGTTGATCTCGCTGATGCGGCGCATGCCGATCGCACGGCACTCGTCCTCTGGCAGCGTGCGCAGCCACTCGTAGAATTCCGGCGAGCCCAGGTAGAACGCGCCGTGCAGGTACTCACCTTCGGCCGCCAGTGTGGCGTGGTCGATCGACAGCGTGCTGCCGTTTTCGATGCGCTGCATCAGCGCCAGGTCATCGTGTACCTTGCGCTTGATCACCCCGGTCTGCACCAGCCTGCGGAAGCCCTCGTTGAGCATCTCGCTGCAGCCGTACAGGCCCACTTCGAACGGGTCCACGCCGCCGATCTCCTGCACCAGCGGGTGGCTGGCCAGCTGCGGATCCAGCGCGTGCAGCACGCGGCGGTAGCGCGCGTTGTCGGTGTGGCGCAGCACCAGCGCATGGCTGAGCGCGTCGGCCAGCGTACCGATGCCGATCTGCAGCGTGCCGCCATCGCGCACCAGCGTGCTGGCGTACAGGCCGATGGCGTAGTCGGCATCGCCGACCGGCTGCCGCGGCAGCCCGAACAGCGCCGGGTACGGCGGCGGTGGGGTGATCACCAGATCGAAGAATGAGACATCGACCGTGGCCGAGCCGCCCAGGTAGGGCAACTGGGGATCGATCTCGGCAATCAGCAGCGGACGCGGCAGGCCACGTGCGGTCATCGCGTCCAGCGTGTCCTGGGTGATGTCGTTGTTGCACGACAGGGAAAGCCGGCGGTCGTTCGGGCGCATCGCCACTTTCTGCACGATCACCTGTGGCGCGCGCTGCGCCACCGCATCGGCGGCGTGGGTGTAGTTCAGGCTGGTATAGCTGGACTGCGCCTGGCGCGACCCGAGCAGGGCGCCGGACTGCATGTAGAACTCTTCCACCTGCACATGTGCAGGCAACGCGTCGCGCGCGATCGCATCGGCATAGGCCAGGCGCGGGAAGTCGTCGCCGAAATGGCGCTGCGCGAACGGTGCCAGGAAGCGGGCTTCCAGGCCGTTGCCCCGCGCCTTCGGCGGATTCAGCGACAGCGCGGTATACAGCTGCAGCGGCCGCGACGGATCGTGCTCGACGCGCGCGTAGAGGGCATTGAGCAGCCGATGCGGCTTGCCCAGTGCCAGCGGTGCCCCGATCCGCAGCGGCCCGTCCACGCGCGCAAACAACCAGTCGACGGCGGCGTCCAGGTCGGTGAGGTGTTCGGTCATGCGCGGCGGTCCTGCGTCGGGGGAGTGCGGGCATTACAGCATGTCGGGCTTGAACCGCCGTCGACGCGAGACTTCCGCGCCGGCCACCATGAACTGCCCATCGCCGCGGTAATGCACCGTGCGCGGCAGTTTCGGCCGGGGCGCAACATGGGCGTGCACGATTTCCCAGATGAACAGATTGCTCGCTGCCACCTGGCTGTCGTCGTACAGGCGGCATTCGAAGCACGAATGGCATTGGCCGACGAGTGGCGCGCCGACCTCACGCGCGGGCAGTGCGTCGAGCCCGAAACGGGCGAACTTGTCGACCTCGCGGCCGCTGCAGTTGCCGATGTCCACCACGGTATCGAGCAGCTCCACCCCGGGCACGTTGATCACGCACTCGCCGCTGCCGCGCGCCAACGCGTGGCTGTGGTTTGCGTCCCACAGGTAGGTGGCGACCAGTGAAGGCGAGAAGCCCATGACCATGTGCCACCCCATCGTCATCAGGTTGCGCTGGCCGCCCCATGCCGTGCTGACCAGCACGATCGGGCCGGGTTCGAGGAAGCGGCGGGCCTGCTCGACCGGGAAATCCTTCTTCGGCAGTGCTTTCATCCGGGGCCAGGGGCGGGAGGAACCGATGCTGGCGCAGCCGGGATGAACCCGGAGTCGAGGGGCTTGACAGGCAGTTCGATTACGCGCGTAATCAATCTGTCGATTACGGATGTAAACCATGACCCCGATCAGCGAAGCCGAAGCCGTCGTGATGGAGGTGCTGTGGCAGCAGGCACCGCGTAGTGCCGATGACGTGGTGGCCGCGCTGGCCCATCGCGACTGGGCCGAGCCGACCATCAAGACCCTGCTCAACCGCCTGCTGACCAAGGGCGCGATCACTGCCGAGCGCGATGGACGGCGTTACCTGTACCGGCCGCTGCTGCAGCGACAGGCGTGGGTGGAGGCGCAGAGCCAGGACTTCATCGGCCGTGTCTTCGAAGGGCGCGTGGCGCCGCTGGTCGCGCACTTCAGCGAACGCGGCCAGCTGAGCGCGCAGGACATCGCCGAACTGAAGAAGCTGATCCAGGAGCTGGACCATGACTGAGCTGCTCGACGGACTGTGGCGGGCCAGCTTGTGGCTGGCCGTGGGTGTGGCCCTGCTGGCGGTGCTGCGACCGCTGCTGGTGCGGTTGGGGGGCGCTGGGCTGGCCTACCGCAGCTGGTGGCTGCTGCCGCTGCTGCTGGTGGCCCTGACGCTGCCATTGCCACAGGTTGCGGTGTTGCAGCAGGTACCCACGCTGCCGCTGAAAGTGATGCCCGGTGCCCTCGATGCCCTGAGCGGGCCCTCGCTGCCATGGGCCGGGCTGTTGTTCGCGCTGTGGGCATTGGGCGCGGGCATCCGCCTGTTGCGCGACCTGCGCGCACAACATCGTTTCGAACGGAGCATGGGCCCACTGACGCCGCGCACCGATGGCAGCTGGCAGGCCAGCGGCGATCCCGGCTTGCCCGCGCTGGTTGGCCTGTGGCGCCCACGCATCGTGGTTGGTCCCGACTTCGACCTGCAGTTCACCGCACAGGAACAGAGCTTGATCCTGCAGCACGAGCGCAGCCATCACCGTCATGGCGATCACTGGGCCAACGGTGCGCTGCTGCTGGTGCGCGCGGTGTTCTGGTTCCACCCGCTTCTGCCGTGGGCTGCGGGCCGCTTCCTGCGCGACCAGGAACTGGCCTGCGATGCCCGCACCATGGCCCCGCAGCCGGCGCTGCGCGGCCTCTACGCCAGCACGCTGCTGAAGGCGCAGCTGGTCCACCCGGTTGCGCCCGCGGTCTGCCATTGGCGCAGCCAACCCGTGTTGAAGGAGCGTATCGCCATGTTGAAGCAGTCCAAGCGGAAGGCATTGCCGTGGGTGTCCGGGCAGGTGCTGGTGGTCGGGTTGTGTGTGGGCATGGGCGCGGTGGCATGGGCCAGCCAGGGCGGCGCGGCCGGGAGCCCGAGGATCGGTGTCGAGCCGTACGCAACGGCGGAAGAAGGTGCGGCCAAGGCTGGGCTGGACCGTCCGATCCAGATCGACAGGATGCCACCGCCGTCCTATCCAAAATCCGCGTTCGAGCAGCGCCAGGTAGGCGTGGTGAACCTGCGCGTGGAGGTGGATGCGCAGGGGCGTCCCAGCGATGTCCGCGTGCTCAGTGCCACCAATCCGGGCGTGTTCGATGCGGTGTCGATCGCTGCGGCACGCAGCTGGACCTATCGGCCGGCGATGAAGAACGGTAAGCCGGTTGCAGCGGCGGTGAAGATTCCGATCACGTTCGCCATGGACAACACCGAGGACACCCAATGAAGTCCGCTGCGCTGATCATGGCGGCAGCGCTGCTGGTGGGGTGTGCGAGCCAGGACCGCCTGACCACGGTGGATACCCGCAGCGAAAATGTCGGCCACCAGCGCCTGCAGCCGCAGGCGGGCAGCGGCGGTGGACAGCTGCAGGTGTATTCGCTGGGTGCGACCGAAGGCTACCGGATGCCCCAGCTGTACGCGGCACCAGACCCGGAGGTTGGCGATCGTGACCCGCGCGCGGAACTGGCGCCGACCACGATCTGCCTGCAGGTGGTGGTTGATGCCAATGGCGCCGTGGAGCGAAGCCTGCCATTGACCGATCGTCCGGAGTGCGCGGCAGGTGCTGCGGGCGAGAATGCGCCCCTGCTGCAGGCTGCCCAGGAAGCCGTGGCGATGTGGAAGTACTCGTCCGCAGCGGTCTGCCACTTCGCGGCGGGCAAGGTGCCTGCCGACCGCGGTGACTGCCGGGGCGCCGAGCGCGTCGAGCCGGTAGCGGTCACCCTGCAGTACGCCTTCACGTTCGAGATCGTGAAGGGCCAGCACGTGGTGCGGATGCAGGGAAAATGAACGCTCGCGGTCCGTGATGGAAACCGATGGCGCCGGGCTCTGCCCGGCGTACGTCAGGCCCCGCCCTGGATATTGGCCTTTACCGCAGGCTGCATCAGCTTCGGTTCTTCCAACGTCGCATCGCGGGCCTGGCGCACGCTGACGAACTCCGCCTCGGCCACGCCGTCGTGCACGTGGATGTTGTGCGCGCGCTGTTCACCGATGGTGGTTTCGTTGGCGAAGTCGCGGCCGCCCGGGCCGTAGTCGTGGCAGACGAACACGCGGGTGGCATCCGGCAGGGCCAGCAGGCGCTGGATCGAGCGGTACAGCTGTGCGGCATCACCGCCGGGAAAGTCGCAGCGGGCAGTGCCGCCGTCGGGCATGAACAGCGAGTCGCCAGTGAACAGCGCATCGTCGATCAGGTAGGCGATGCTGTCGCTGGTGTGGCCGGGCACGGCGATCACCTGGCAGCGCAGTTCGCCCAAAGTGAAGGTCTCGCCGTCGCTGAACAGGTGGTCGAAGATCTCATCGGCGCCCGGAAGCTGCAGGCCATAGCGTGGCGCAAACGTCGCCTGCACCGCCCGGATGCCTTCACCGATGGCCAGCGTGGCCTGCGGAAAGCGCTGCTTGAGCCGGCGCCCGGCCGACACATGGTCGGCGTGGGCATGCGTCTCCAGCAGCCAGCGCAGCTGCAGGCCCTGTTGTTCGATGGCCTGCAATGCCGCGCGCAGCGGTGATTCGCTGCTGGCGTCGGTGTCCGGGTCGTAGTCCAGGACCGGATCGATCAGCGCCGCCTCGCCGCTGGCCGGGTCGCTGACCAGGTAGCTGAAGGTGTTGCTGTCACGGTGGAAGAACGACTGCACCTGGACCGGCATTGGAGCTCTCCTCAGCGCGTGCCGAGCACGCGGTTCAGCAACTGCGCCAGGTTTTCACCGGCCAGCCGCAGCTGCGCTTCGGCCAGCGGCCGGTAGCGCTCGGTGTACTCGTCACCGATTTTACGCGAGGCCGGATAAACGCCAGGTTGCATGGAGATGCGGCAGCTGGCCTCGGCCCAGGCCTGCGGGTCGCGCTGCGGGTTGGACTGGCGCGCCAGCTTCGGTGCGCGCTGGCTCTGCAGCACCGGCAGGTAGCCGGCATCGTCCAGCTTGCGGGTGTTGAGCATGCCGCTGTCCCACAGCGAGTGCAGGTTGGTACCGCGGTTGCCGAACTGCAGCTGGAAATCATTGCCGCCCTTGTCGTGGGCGTAGCCGGCGTGCATCGGCTGGTGGATGTCGCCGACCAGGTGCACGACGAACTTCAGCGCCTGCAGGCGCTCGCCGTCAGTCAGGCTGCGGTCGCCCAGAATGGCGCTCTGCGCCTTGAGGGCTTCGACGATGCAGTTGCCGTTCCTGCAGTGCTTCGGTGCTTCGTAGTGGCAGTCGTCTTCGGCAATGTTGACGTAGTGCCAGCCGGCCGAGCGACGGCCCAGACCCGGGTCCTTGGCGCGCAGCTGGTCGGCCCAGGGCGCGATGCTGGCCAGGGTGGCGTCCGGTTCGGTGGCCAGCAGGCGGTCCACTTCGGCGCGGGCGGCGGGGGTGAGGCGGGCGTCGGCGACTTCGGCGACAAGGCGGTGGCCTTGCGCGCCCCAGGCATGGGCAGGGGCGGAGACGGACAGCAGGGCCGGCGCCAGGGCGGCGGCGAGGAACAGGGAGTGCAGGGCTTTCATGCGCCCATTCTAGCGGGGTAGGTGGATTGAAGAGCGGCGCGTTCCTGTTCCGAAGTGGAAGCGTAGAGGGAGGGGCGGCGGGACACGCCGTAAATCCGTCCTTGGAGGCTCGATGGCGCCATCCATGGCGCCAACGGTCCCACCGCCCCTCCCTCTGCGCTCCCCTCCAAACATGGCCGCGAAGGCGGATGCAAACGTCAAATGCAACATCAAAAACAAATGCAGGATCAAAATCGGCCTCCTGCAATTACAGGCAATCACTGCGCCTCGGATGCACGGGTTCTGCTCTTGCCTTTGCTTGAGCTGGTACGCACGCGGTGATGGGAAGGGGCAAGGCGGGGAGCGGAGCCGGGACCGTTGGCGCCATGGATGGCGCCATCGAGCCCCCACGGATGGGTTTACGGCGTGTCCCGGCTCCGCTCCCTGCCTTGCCCCAGCTCCGGAACCGCTTCAGTCCCAGGCACAAAAAAGCCCCGGCAATTACCGGGGCAACATGCTGCGAGGGTTCTGCGTGTAGCGGGGGAGCGGGGGCGAAGCCCCCGCGCCCAATACACCGCTTTAGAACTTGAAGACGTACGAAGCGCCGTAGACCAGCGGATCGATGTTGACCGTGCCGATCTTCTCGCCGTTCAACTTCACCTTGCTGTCGATGTCGATCCAGCGCATGTCCACGCGCAGGGCGCCCTTCTCGCCGATCGCGAAGTCCACGCCGGCGTGTGCGGCCAGGCCCCACGAATCCTGCAGCTTCAGCTTGCTGCCGGCCAGCGCACCCGTAGTGTCTTCGCTGAAGAAGGTGGTGTAGTTCAGGCCGGCGCCGACGAACGGCGACACCTTGCCCTTGCTGTTGAAGTGGTACTGCAGGGTGACCACCGGCGGCAGCTGCTTGGTGCTGCCGACGCGGCCCAGGCCGTTGATGTTGATGTCGTGCTTGAACGGCAGCGCGGCCAGCACTTCGATGCCCAGGTTGTCGGCGATGAAGTACTCGCCGGTGATGGTCGGCTTGACGTCATTGTCGACGTCGACCTTCAGGGTGCCGCCGGCCAGCCAGCCGTTGTTCGACTTCGGCGCCACCTGGTGCACGCCGGCCGAGACGGTCCAGTCGCCCTTGGACTGGGCCATGGCCGGGGTGGCGGCGAGCGACAGGGCGGCGGCCAGGCTGGCCACGATCAGGGGGGAGGTCTTGCGCATGGGGGTGTTCTCGTTGCTGGGTGGATGGCGACAGTCTCGGCCTCACGCCGCGCTAACGCTTTGATCCGGATCAAATCCTGTCCGTGGGCCGGCCGGCGGTCCCGGCTGGCCCACGGTGGCCAGCGGCGGTTTGCTAGACTTGTGGGCCCTATCCATCCCGCCGCACCTGTCGCGGCCGCAGGAGCTTGAGAAATGGCAATCAAGGTTGGTATCAACGGTTTCGGTCGCATCGGGCGTAACGTCCTGCGCTCGGCGGTGCTGAACTTCGGCGACGACATCGAAATCGTGGCCATCAACGATCTGCTGGAGCCGGACTACCTGGCGTACATGCTCAAGTACGACTCCGTGCACGGCCGCTTCAAGGCCGACGTGGCGGTGCAGGGCAATGACCTGCTGGTCAACGGCAAGAAGATCCGCCTGACCCAGGAACGCGACCCGGCCAACCTGAAGTGGGATGAAGTCGGCGCTGATGTGGTGCTGGAAGCCACCGGCCTGTTCCTGACCAAGGAAACCGCGCAGAAGCACATCGATGCCGGCGCCAAGAAGGTCATCATGTCGGCCCCGTCGAAGGACGACACGCCGATGTTCGTGTACGGCGTGAACGACAAGACCTACGCCGGCCAGGCGATCATCTCCAACGCTTCGTGCACCACCAACTGCCTGGCCCCGCTGGCCAAGGTTATCAATGACAAGTGGGGCATCAAGCGCGGCCTGATGACCACCGTGCATGCGGCCACCGCCACCCAGAAGACCGTCGATGGCCCGTCCAACAAGGACTGGCGCGGGGGCCGTGGCATCCTGGAAAACATCATTCCCTCGTCCACCGGTGCGGCCAAGGCCGTCGGCGTGGTCATTCCGGAACTGAACAAGAAGCTGACCGGCATGAGCTTCCGCGTGCCGACCTCGGACGTGTCGGTGGTCGACCTGACCGTCGAGCTGGAAAAGGAAGCCACCTACGCCGAGATCTGCGCCGAAGTGAAGGCACAGAGCGAAGGCCCGCTGAAGGGCATCCTGGGCTACACCGAAGACAAGGTGGTGGCCACCGATTTCCGCGGCGAAACCTGCACCTCGGTGTTCGACGCCGATGCCGGCATCGCCCTGGACGGCACCTTCGTCAAGCTGGTGACCTGGTACGACAACGAGTGGGGCTACTCGAACAAGTGCCTGGAAATGGCCAAGGTCATCGCCGCCAAGTAAGGCCGGCGTAGATCGCAGACGAACCCCGGCCTGGCCGGGGTTCGTCGTTTAAGGGGCCCACCCTGTCGTAGCATGGGGCGGTCGACCGCTGCCGCTGTGGCGCGGGAACGCAATGGAAGCACGCAATGGAAGCACTGATCGCACTGGTCGTATTGGTCCTGTTGGCCATCCCCCTGCTGCTGGTGGTGGCGCTGGTGATGATCTCCGGCCTGCGCCGCCGCGTCGCGGCGCTGGAAAGCGCGATGGCCGCCGCGCCTGCCACCGCCAGGCCGGCCGCCAGCGCGCCCACGCCCGAACGGGCTGCGGCCACGCCCACGGCCAGTGCCGATCCACCGTTCCTGCGGCCGGTCGCCGCTGCTGCGCCGCACCCCCCGCAGCCACCGGTGCGCGAAGCAGCGCCGACCGAGGCGCCTGTTCCCCGACCTGCTGCGCCACCGCCGGTGCCACCGGTGCCGGTGCAGCCGCCGCTGCCTTCCGAGCCGGCACTGCCCAACGTCATCGAGCGCGGCATCAGTGCGGTCAAGCGCTGGTTCACCGAAGGCAACGTGCCAGTCAAGATCGGCATGCTGGTGCTGCTGGCCGGTGTCGCGGCGCTGCTGAAGTACGTCAGCGACCAGGGCTGGCTGGTGTTGCCGATCGAGCTGCGCCTGGCCGGCATCACCGTGGGCGCGCTGGGCCTGCTGGCCTTCGGCTGGCACCAGCGCGAGCGCCGGCGCCTGTTTGCGCTGGCCTTGCAGGGCGGTGCCATCGGCGTGCTGCTGCTGACCATCTTCGCGGCCTTCAAGCGCTTCGACCTGATTCCGCCGGGCTTCGCCTTCGCCAGCTCCATTGCCCTGGTGGCCGGGCTGTGCGTGCTGGCGGTGGTGCAGAACTCGCGCACGCTGGCCGTGCTGGGCATCCTGGCCGGCTTCATGGCACCGCTGTGGCTGTCCACCGGCAGCGGCAATCACGTGGGGCTGTTCAGCTATTACGCGGTGCTCAACGCAGGCATTTTCGCCATCGCCTGGTTCCGCCCTTGGCGCGCGCTGAACCTGCTGGGCTTCGCCTTCACTTTCGGCATCGGCACCTTCTGGGGCGTGCTGCAGTACGTACCGGACAAGTTCAGCAGCACTGAGCCGTTCCTGCTGTTGTTCTTCGTGTTCTACCTGCTGATCCCGCTGCTGTACGCGCGCCGCCAGCCGGCCGGCCGGCGCGATCTGATCGATGGCAGCCTGGTGTTCGGCGCGCCGCTGGTCGCATTCTCGTTGCAGGCAGGCATGCTGCACGAACAACCGATGACGCTGGCACTATGCGCGCTGGGCCTGGCCGCGATCTACGCGGTACTGGCACGGGCGCTGATCGCACGTGCGTCGTATACCATGCTGGCGCAGTCGCATGCCGTGCTTGCGGTGGGCTTCGCCACGCTGGCGGTGCCGCTGGCCTTGTCGGCGCGTGCCACCGGTGCCGTGTTTGCGCTGGAAGGTGCAGGCCTGGCCTGGTTGGGGCTGCGCCAGAAGCGCTGGCTGCCGCAGGTATCCGGCGCGTTGCTGCAGATCGGCGCCGCATTCGCCTTCGTTGCCGGTGGCGACCACTGGCACGAAGACCTGCGCTTCCTGATCAACCCGACCGCCATCGGCGCGCTGTTGCTGGCCCTGGCCGGCTTCGCGTCGGCGTGGAGCTACCAGCGCAGGCCACGTCATGAGGTCGCACTGGTGTACTACCTGTGGGGCCTGCTGTGGTGGCTGGGCGGCCTGGTCCATGAGATCACGCGCTTCTTCCCGTACCGCACCGAAGTGGACGCGTTGCTGGTGCTGGCCGCGGTCACTGCCTGGCTGGTGGCCGAAGTGCAGCGTCGCCAGCCGGCACGTGCACTGGGCGTGACCGCACTGGCCATGCTCGCGCTGGGCTTCCCGCTGGCCCTGGTGCAGAGCGATGCACACCACCAGCCGTTCGCCGGTTATGGCGCGCTGGCCTGGGCGGTGTTCGCGGTGCTGGGCGTGCGGACCCTGCTGTGCCTGCGCCAGGGCGGCGATACCGTGGCCCGCATCGCGCAGTTCCTGTGGTGGCTGCTGTGGCCGTCGCTGCTTTCGCTGCTGGCCCTGTGGGGCGGTGGCGAAGCCGATCTGGCGCAGGGCTGGACGACCCTGCTGGTGACCTTGCCATGGCTGCTGATGGCGGCACTGTCGCTGTGGCGCTGGAATGCGCTGCGCTGGCCATTGGGACAGGCCTTCGACAGCGTGCGCGTCCCGCTGCAGTGCGTGCTGTTCGGCCTGCTGTCGATCGGCTGGCTGTTGGGCCAGCTGCTGCCGGGCGACGCTGCACCGCTGTTGTGGCTGCCGGTGCTGAATCCGGCCGAGATCGGCCAATGGTTGAGCCTGCTGCTGCTGGCGCGCTGGCTGTACGGCGATCAGCAACCGCAGGCACCGCAGGCATTGCTGAACATCCGCATGCCGCTGCTGGCACTGGCGGCCTTCGTCGCACTGACCAGCCTGGTGCTGCATGGCGTGCACCAGTGGGGTGGGCTGGCATGGAACGCGTCGATGATGCGCTTCAGCCTGGCCCAGACCAGCCTGACCGTGTTGTGGAGCGTGCTGGGCGTGATTGCCTGGGTGTGGGGTTCGCGTCGTGGCCAGCGTGTGCTGTGGATGGTCGGTGCCGTGCTGATGGGCGTGGTACTGGCCAAGCTGGTTATTGTCGATCGCCAGCACCTGGGCAACCTGCTGGGCATCGCATCGTTCATCGCCTACGGCCTGCTGTGCACGGTCGTGGGTTATCTGGCACCGGCTCCGCCGAGCGTGGCGCCGACCGTGGAGGAAAAGCAATGAGGAAGTGGAGCAGGGCGCTGCTGCCGGCGATGTTCGGCATGCTGGCCGCCGTCGTGGTGCAGGCGGCTGATTACCGCACGCAGTATGCCGAGCAATGGCCGCTCACATTGTCCAGCGCGCAGTCCGGTGCCTACCGCATCGTGCTGGAGCCGGCGATCTACCGCCGTGCCGTGAGTCCCGACCTCAGCGACCTGCAGGTGTTCAATGCAGCCAGCCAGCTGCTGCCGTCGGCACTGCTGGCGCCGGACCAGCCGCTGGCGCAACCGCCGGTGCAGCGTGAACTGCCGTGGTTCGTGCTGCCACCGCTGGCCGATGCCCAGCGCAACGATCTGCAGCTGCTGACCGAGCGTGATACCGATGGGCGCGTGCGTCGGGTCGAAGCACGGGTGAGTGGCGGGGCGACGGCGAACGGGCAGGGCGGCTGGCTGATCGACGCCAGCATGCTCGACCAGCAGCCGCTGGCGGCGCTGGTGCTGGACTGGGCCGACAGCGGCCAGCCGCTGCAGGCGCAGGTTCAGCTGGATGCCAGTGATGACCTGCAGCACTGGCGATCGATGGGTCGCGACGTGCCGCTGGTGGATCTGCAGCGCGCCGGCAAGCGCCTGCTGCAGCGCCGCCTGCAGGTGGACGGCACTGCACGCTACCTGCGCATCCTGGCGCAGGGCGACTCGCGGTTGCCGACCCTGCGCGGCGTGTTGGCGGAACTGCCGCCAGCGCCGGCCACGCTGCCGTGGGAATGGCTGTCGCTGGAGCCGACGTCGAAGGGCAAGGGCGAATACACCTTCGAGATGGATGGCCGGTTCCCGGTGGCGCGCGCCGATGTGGCCAGCACCGACAACAGCCTGGTGCAATGGACGCTGTTCAGTCGTGATGACGAGAGTGCCGAGTGGCAGCGCCGCAGCGCGCCGTGGATCGCCTACCAGGTGCAACAGGGCACGCAGGGCCAGCGCCAGCAGTCGGCGGCGCAGCCGCTGGGCGGCGTGCACCGCGACCGCTACTGGAAGCTGGTGGCGAATCCGGCGGAATCTGCCACTGCGCCGACGCTGCGCCTGGGCTACCAACCCGAAGTGCTGGTGTTCCTGAGCCAGGGTGCGGCGCCCTACGCACTGGCGGTGGGCAGCGCGACCGCGCGCCGCACGGACGCGCCGATCGGGGTGTTGATCGAGGAACTTCGGCAGCGCAACGATCCGTCGTGGCAGCCGACGCTGGCGCGACTGGAAGGCAGCCCGGAACCGCTGGCGGGCGACGCGGCGCTGAAACCGCAGCATGACTGGAAGTCGTGGCTGTTGTGGGCGCTGCTGGGTCTGGGCGTGCTGGTGGTGGGTGGCCTGGCGCTCAGCCTGCTTCGGCAGAAGCCGACGCCTTCGGCGTAGGTTCCGGCGAACGGCGCAGCCCCTCGTGGGTGGCTGCAAAGCGCGATCCCGGGGATGGGCCGAGCGGGTGGGCTGGGCAGGGGACGCCGTGAATCCGTCCCTGGAGGCTTAGCCGCGCCATCCATGGCGCGGATACCCCTGCCCAGCCCACCCGCCCGGCCTCTGACAGTTTCCGTGTGCGTCCACCCACGGAAAGAAAAAAAGGAGAGCAAAAGCTGCTTGGCTGGGCGCTCTTTGTAGAGCCGAGCCCACGCTCGGCTGCTGCTCGCGGTAGACCCAGCCGAGCATGGGCTCGGCTCTACATTAGTTTCTCCGACATCAGAAACCGCTCTTGCTCCTGCCTTTGCCATCCGCTCCGCCTCATGAACCTGTCAAGGCCGGGATGGTGTGGGGTGGCAGGGGTGTGAGCCGCATGGATGCGGCGACCAAGCCCCCATGGACGGGTTTACGGCGTCCCCTGCCACCCCACAGCACCCCGGCTCACCCTCAGCACCAAGAAGCGCCAGCGCTTTGGCTGTTGCAGTTCGCTGTTGCCGTACGCCTCTGCCTGCCGCAGGCATCGCCACCCGATACAATGGCCGCCTGCCGTAGCCCGGCATCCCGTCCCTGAGCCAAAGAGTTGCCCATGTCCATCGTCCGCATGACCGACCTCGACCTCTCCGGCAAGCGCGTGCTGATCCGCCAGGATCTGAACGTGCCGATCGAGAATGGCCGCATCACTTCCGAACAGCGCATCACCGCTTCGCTGCCGACGCTCAAGCGCGCGCTGGAGCAGGGCGCGGCAGTGATGGTCACCTCGCACCTGGGGCGCCCGAAGGAAGGCGTGTGGAGCGAGGCCGACTCGCTGGCGCCGGTCGCCCAGCGCCTGTCCGAGCTGCTCGGCCGCGAGGTTCCGCTGGTGCGTGACTGGGTCGACGGCGTCGACGTGCAGCCGGGCCAGCTGGTGCTGCTGGAAAACTGCCGCATGAACGTCGGCGAGGGCAAGGACGACGAGGCCCTGTCGAAGAAGTACGCCGCCCTGTGCGACGTGTTCGTGATGGATGCCTTTGGTACCGCACACCGCGCGCAGGCCTCGACCCATGGCGTCATCCGCTTCGCCCCGGTCGCGGCCGGTGGCCCGCTGCTGATGGCCGAGCTGGACGCGCTGGCGCAGGCGCTGGACGCACCGGCCAAGCCGCTGCTGGCCATCGTTGCCGGCAGCAAGGTCAGCACCAAGCTGGAACTGCTGGCCAACCTGGTCGGCAAGGTCGACCAGCTGATCGTTGGTGGTGGCATCGCCAACACCTTCATCGCTGCCGCCGGCTACAAGGTCGGCAAGTCGCTGTATGAGCCGGACCTGCTGGACACCGCGAAGAAGATCGTGGCCGATGCCAAGGCGCGTGGCGCCGACATCCCGCTGCCGGTCGACGTGGTCACCGCCAAGCAGTTCATGCCGGACGCTGTTGCCGAAGTGAAGGCGGTCGACGCCGTCGCCGAGGACGACCTGATCCTGGATATTGGCCCGCAGACCGCTGCGCAGTACGCGCAGCTGATCGGAAAGGCCGGCACCGTGGTCTGGAACGGCCCGGTCGGCGTGTTCGAGTTCGAAGCCTTCAGCAAGGGCACCGAAGCGCTGGCCCGCGCCATCGCCAGCTCGCCGGCATTCTCCATCGCGGGCGGTGGCGACACCCTGGCGGCGGTCGACAAGTTCGATATCGCCGGGCAGGTCAGCTATATCTCCACTGGCGGTGGTGCGTTCCTGGAGTTCCTGGAAGGCAAGACCCTGCCGGCCGTCGCCGCGCTCGACGCGCGCGGCGCATGAGTGCCGACCGTAGCAAGGATGTCCTGTTCTTCGACCTCGACGGCACGCTGATCGATTCGCAGGTGGGCATCACCGCCTGCATCGCCTATGCGCTGCAGAAGATGGACCATCCGGTGCCGCCGCAGGAGACGCTGCTGGGCTGGATCGGTCCGTCGCTGCGCACCACCTTCGCGCCGCTGTTCGTCGAACCGGCACGGGTGGAACAGGCGGTGGGCTACTACCGTGAGCGCTTCGACGTCGAAGGCTGGCGTGAACACACGGTGTACCCGCAGGTGGAAGACACGCTGCGCACGCTGCATGGCCGTGGCCACCGCCTGGCGGTGGTCACCGCCAAGAACGAGCCGCATGCGCGCCGCATCCTTGCGCACCTGCCGTTTGGCGGGCTGTTCGAGGAGATCATCGGTTCGACCCTGGATGGCTCGCGCAGCCACAAGCCGGAGCTGGTCGGGGAAGCTCTGCGCCGGCTGCAGGTGCAGCCCGCACAGTGCTGGATGATCGGCGACCGCCGCATGGACATCGAAGGCGCGCGTCACCACGGCCTGCGCAGCGTGGGTGTGCTGTGGGGCTTTGGCGGTGAGGCGGAACTCACCGCGGCCGGCGCTGGCCAGCTGGCACGCGAACCGGCGCAGCTGGAAACGCTGCTGGCCTAGCTTCCTGTAGCGCCGAGCCGATGCCCGGCTGCTCCGGCGAGTGGCCAGCCGGGCATGGGCTCGGCTCTATGGAATGCCCTGCGCCAGCGTATGTCCGGACAATGTCCGTTGCATGACCTGCGGAGTCAGGCAGCACAAGGCTGTAACCGTATACATGCGGCGTGAAGGATGTGCTAATTTCCGTTCTTTAACGGGAGAGGCCCATCCACCATGTTCGAGCGTCAGCGTCGCACCAAGATCCTTGCCACCCTCGGTCCGGCCACTGATCCGCCGGGCGTGCTGGAGGATCTTTTCCGCGCCGGCGTCAATGTGGTGCGCCTGAACTTCAGCCATGGCGATCCGTCCGGCCAGGCCAAGCGTGCTGCCGAAGTGCGCGCCGCGTCGGCCCGCGTGGGCGTGGAAGTGGGCATCCTGGCCGACCTGCCGGGCCCGAAGATCCGCATCGAGCGCTTCGCCGAAGGCAAGGTGCAGCTGAAGGCGGGTGACCGCTTCGACCTGATCGCCAGCGAGAACGCCGGCCCGGGCAACGCCAGCCAGGTGGGCGTGAGCTACCTCGGCCTGCCGCAGGACGTGGGCCCGGGTGATGTGCTGCTGCTCGACGACGGCCTGATGCAGCTGCAGGTGGTGGAAGTGCAGGGCGAGCGCATCGTCAACACCGTGCTCAACGATGGTGTGTTGTCCGACCGCAAGGGCCTGAACAAGCAGGGCGGCGGCCTGTCGCTGGGTGCCCTGACCGAGCGCGACAAGGAACTGATCGGCATCGTTGCCAAGATCGGCGTGGACTTCATCGCCGTGTCGTTCTGCCGCAACGCGCAGGACATGAACGACGCGCGCGACATCGCCCGCTCGCACGGCTGTGATGCCGCCCTGGTATCGAAGATCGAGCGCACCGAGGCGATCGAGAACCTGGAAGAAATCGTCGAGGCCAGCGACGTGGTGATGGTTGCCCGTGGCGACCTTGGCGTGGAAATCGGCGATGCCGAGCTGCCGGGCCTGCAGAAGAAGATCATCAAGGCCTCGCTGGCGCAGAACAAGGTGGTGATCACCGCCACGCAGATGCTGCAGTCGATGGTGGAAAGCCCGATCCCGACCCGCGCCGAAGTGCTGGACGTGGCCAACTCGGTCATCGACGGTACCGACGCGGTGATGCTGTCGGCGGAAACCGCCGCCGGTGCCTACCCGGTCAAGGCGGTGGAAGCGATGGCACGCATCTGCCTGGGTGCCGAGCGCCAGTTCCAGACCGAGACCGATTTCAACGCCTCGCCGCGCAACCTGGAACGTGCCGACCAGGCAATTGCCATGGCCACCATGTTCCTGTCGCAGCATGTGGGCGTGCGCGCGATCGTGGCCATGACCGAATCCGGCGGCACCGCGCGTTACCTGTCGCGTTTCCGCGCCAAGGCGCCGGTGTTCGCGGTCACCCGCCACGACGGCGCGCGTCGCCAGATGGCGCTGATGCGCGATGTGTTCCCGATCAACTTCGACAGCCGCGGCCTGACCCCGCGTGAAGCGGCGCGCGGCAGCATCCGCCTGCTGGTCGAATCGGAACTGCTGCAGGCCGGTGACCGCGTTGTGTTCACCAGCGGCGAGCACATGGAAACCCATGGTGCCACCAACACCCTGCGCCTGCTGGAAGTGGGCGAGGATGGCCGCGCCATCGGCCTGGGCGATCTGTAAGCCCTGACGGTCGGGTCGGCGCTGCCGATCTGGGGTCAGAGCCCTGAAGGGATCTGACCCCGTACTGACCAGGGGTCAGATCCCTGAAGGGGCTCTGACCCCATGCCGCAGGACATCCTTTGTCCTGCGTAGACGTGGAAGCGTTTCCATCCTGTCCTCCACGGCGAGGCAACGGGCAGCAGGGCTATACTTACGTTTTTCCCGCACCCGCCACAGGAAATACATGAGCATCGAACAGCTGGCTGAAACCGCCCAGGCCATGGTCGCCCCGGGCAAGGGCATCATCGCGATCGACGAATCCACCGCTACCATCGCCAAGCGTTTCGCCGGCGTCGGTATCGAGAACACCGAGGAGAACCGTCGCGCCTACCGCGAGCTGCTGCTGACCACGCCGAAGCTCAACGAGCACATTTCCGGCGCCATCCTGTACGACGAGACCATCCGCCAGTCGACCAAGGACGGCGTGCCGTTCGCCAAGTACATGGCCGACCACGGCATGATTCCGGGCATCAAGGTGGACAAGGGTGCGCACCCGCTGGCCGGCTGCCCGGGCGAGCTGGTGACCGAAGGCCTCGACGGCCTGCGCGAGCGCCTGCAGGAGTATTACAAGCTGGGCGCGCGCTTCGCCAAGTGGCGTGCGGTCATCAACATCGGCGAGAGCATCCCGTCGGGCACCTGCATCGAGTCCAATGCCCATGCGCTGGCCCGCTATGCAGCGCTGTGCCAGGAATGCGGCCTGGTGCCGATGGTCGAGCCGGAAGTGATCATGGACGGCGACCACGACATCGAAACCTGCTACGAAGTCACCGAAGCCACCCTGCGCTCGCTGTTCGACGCGCTGTACCAGCAGAACGTGCTGCTGGAAGGCACCATCCTGAAGGCCTCGATGGTCATCTCCGGCAAGGACTGTGAAGAGCAGGCCGATGTCGAGGAAGTGGCCGAGTCGACCGTGATGTGCCTGAAGAGCACCGTGCCGGCGATCCTGCCGGGCGTGGTGTTCCTGTCCGGTGGCCAGAGCGACGAGCAGTCCACCGAGCACCTGAACGCGATGAACCAGCTGGGCAACCTGCCGTGGCCGCTGAGCTTCTCCTACGGCCGCGCCATGCAGCAGGCCGCGCTGAAGCTGTGGGCCAAGGACATGAAGGGCAACTACGCTGCTGCCCAGAAGACGGTGTACGAGCGCGCCAAGGACAACGGCCTGGCCGCGCTGGGCAAGTGGAACGGTTGATCCGTCCCATCGCCGGATGAACAAGGCAGCGCCGGCATCACGCCGGCGTTTGCTTTTGCGGGTATCTTTTCCGCCCCCGCGTGCCCGGCCGGTATGCGGGAACCACATGGAAGGCCAAGGAGAAACAACATGCGTTTGGCAGCAATCACACTGGCCGTTGCCACGGTCCTGGTCGCCAGCGGTTGCAACCGCATCGGCGGCGGCGCGGACGCGGGCAAGGCCGCGTCACTCGATTTCGACAAGCCGGTATCCGGCGAGATCACCTCGCGCAGCGGCATCAACTACAACGACGGCAGCCACCACCAGCTCTACCAGATCAAGCTGGAAGACAAGCAGCTGGTCGGGCTGAAGCTGACCGGTTCGCTGAGCGGCTCGATCGCCGTGTTCAACAACGGCAGCCTGGTGGCCAGCAGCAACACCGGCTACGAGCGCGAAGGCGACGTCTCGGTGGCCTTCCGTGCCAACGGTGGCGGCACCTACCAGGTGGCGGTCAACGCCAACGGCTCGACCGACTACGGTCCTTACCGCCTGCGCGCCGAGAAGCTGGTGCCGTACGACGGCAAGCCGCTGGCGGACAGCGGCGAGATCGTCGACATGCTGGCCGGTGGTTCCCAGGACTACACCCTGCAGGTGGACAAGGCCGGCCTGTACGAGATCCGCCTGGTGTCGGATGTCTTCGATCCGGTGCTGAAGCTGTCGGGCCAGGGCGTGGATGCAGAGAATGACGATGGCGGCGACAGCACCAACTCGCGCCTGACCCTGTCACTGAAGCCGGGCAAGTACACCCTGACCGCGCGCGGCCTCGGCGACGGCGTCAGCGGCATGTTCACCCTGTCGGCCAACCGCATCGAGCTGCCCGGCAATCTGGTCGAGCGCGATGGCACGGCACTGCCGAAGTCGGGCAGCGTGTACACGATGCTCGACAACGATGGCCGTCGCCGCTTCCTGCTGTCGCTGGACCGCCCGGCCGATGTGCGCCTGGATGCGATTTCCAGCCAGGTTGATACCGTGCTGCGCGTGGTCGGTGGCGACGTCGAGCTGACCGACGACGATGGTGGCAACGGCACCAATTCGCGCCTGGAAGAGACCCTGCCGGCCGGTCATTACACGGTCGACGTGTCCAGCCTGAACAATGGCGCGGGCATGGTGGAAGTGCGCGTGCAGGTGGATGGCGCCAGCGCCGATGGGGCTGCGGCCTCGGCGGCACGCGCCGCAGCCGACGCAGCCGCCGTGGCCGATGACGCCGCCGCGGTGGAAGCTGCCAGCCGTTGAGCGTGACCCACGCCATGCGTGGCTGAGCACAACGGTGCAACGGAAAAGGCCGGGCACTGCCCGGCCTTTTTCTTTACGTCGCGCACCGGGATTCAGTGCGCGGCGGCAAAACCCGCATCGCCCAGGGGCGGCAGCATCGACCCGCGCGGTTCGCTGTCCGCGCTTTGCCCGGCGGCGCTCAACGCCTGCTGGTAGGCCTTGGCCGTAGCGGTATTGAACGCCACCAGCACGATGCGCATCGGTTGCGCATGGCTGCGCTGCCACGCCAGCGTTTCGGTCACTGCGATCTGCGCCGCCTGGTACAGCGGATAGCCATAGACGCCGCAGCTGATCGCCGGGAACGCGATCGACTGCACGCCCAGCGACTCGGCCAGCTGCAGCGACTTCCAGTAGCAGTTGGCAAGCAGCGCCGGTTCGTCGCGCTGGCCGTCATGCCAGACCGGGCCCACCGTGTGCAGTACATGGCGCGCCGGCAGCGCATGGGCGCTGGTGGCGCGCACTTCGCCCGTCGGGCAACGCACGCCCGGGCGCAGCTCCGGCAACTGCGCGCACTCGGCCAGCAATGCGGGGCCGGCCGCGCGATGGATCGCGCCGTCGACACCGCCGCCACCGAGCAGTGTTTCGTTGGCCGCGTTGACGATCGCATCCACCGCCAGGGTCGTGATGTCACCCTGCCAAACCTCGATCTTCATGCGTCCGTCTCCTGCCTGTGAGGTGATCCGCGCAGCATCTGCGCCGGCTGTTCCCACGGTAGGGGACAGGGCATCGATACTGCGTCATGACCGTCTCACGCGCTGCGATCCGACGGCCTTCACGCACGATGGCGGGCGACGCCTTCACGCAGGCTGAAGCAGAACGGGGTCAGATCCTTTCCCGCATGGGAAAGGCTCTGACCCCTGTCGCTGATCCACGCGGGTGGGGTCAGAGCCCTTTCCCTGCGGCAAAGGGATCCGACCCCGGGCGGTTTACGGCAGGCCGGCCAGCCAGTCGTCGTCGGAGCCTTCGTTGACATCGGCGAACAGCGGTGTGGAGAAATAGCGTTCACCAGTGTCCGGCAGCATCGCCAGGATCACCGCGCCGGGTTCGGCGCGGGCAGCCACGTCCAGCGCGCTGGCCACGGTGGCACCGGCAGAGATGCCGACGAAGATGCCTTCCTCGGCGGCCAGGCGGCGCGCGGTGGCGATCGCGCGGTCATCTTCGACCGAGACCAGTTCGTCCACCACATCGCGGTTGAGCACGTCCGGCACGAAGTCCGGGGTCCAACCCTGGATCTTGTGCGGCTTCCAGTCATCGCCCTTGAGCAGGGCGGCGCCGGCCGGCTCGGTGGCGATGATGCGGGTCTGCGGGCGCGCGACCTTCAGCACTTCGCCCACACCAGTGAGTGTGCCGCCGGTGCCCCAGCCGCTGACGAAATAGTCCAGCCGCTTGCCGGCGAAGTCGCGCAGGATTTCCGCGGCGGTGGTGTTGCGGTGATAGGCCGGGTTGGCCGGGTTGGCGAACTGGCTGGCCAGGAACCAACCGTGCTGTTCGGCCAGTTCGGCTGCCTTGCGCACCATGCCGCTGCCGCGTTCGGCGGCCGGGGTCAGGATCACCTTGGCACCATAGGCACGCATCAGCTTGCGGCGCTCGACCGAGAAGGTCTCGACCATGGTCGCCACGAACTTGTAGCCGCGCGCTGCGGCGACCATCGCCAGTGCCACGCCGGTATTGCCCGAGGTGGCCTCCACGATGGTGTCGCCCGGCTTGAGCAGGCCACGCGCTTCAGCGTCGAGGATGATCGCCAAAGCCAGGCGGTCCTTGACCGAGCCGCCCGGATTGAACGACTCGACCTTGGCGTAAACGCTGACCTGCGGCGGTGCCAGACGCTGCAGCTTGACGATGGGGGTGTTGCCGACGGTGTCGAGGATGGAGTCGTACAGGGCCATGGAAGCGCTCCGGAAACGGGGCCGCGCCGGGCTTCGGCGGGCGAAGGGGGAGGGCTGGCTGTTCAGGCCAGCGGCTGCCGGCTGACCGTAGCGCCGGCATATGACGCCCGGAAATGACCAGATACCTTTCTTAAACAACCTTTGGTTATAAGCTGGTGACGGCAATTGACCCTAGAGTGGACCTCCGCCCCACGCCGCCTGCCTGCCCATGACGCTGACCCAGCTGCGCTACCTGGTTGCCATCGCCGACGCCGAGCTGAACATCACGCTGGCCGCCTCGCGCGTGCATGCCACCCAGCCCGGCTTGTCCAAGCAGCTCAAGCAGCTGGAGGACGAGCTGGGTTTCCTGTTGTTCGTGCGCAAGGGCCGCAGCCTGGAGTCGGTCACCCCGGCCGGGACCGAGGTGATCGCCCGCGCCCGCGCCGTGCTGGCCGAGGCCAACAACATCCGCACCTACGCGGCCAACCAGCGGCGCGAGAGCCAGGGCCAGCTGATCCTGACCACCACCCACACCCAGGCGCGCTTCGTGCTGCCGCCGGCGGTGGCGGCGATCAAGCAGGCTTACCCGCAGGTCAGCGTGCACCTGCAGCAGGCCGGTGAAGCCGACGCGCTGGATCGCTTGAACCAGGGTGACGCGGATATCGCCATCATCAGCACCGCTGGGGGGGAGCCCACCGATGGCATCGCGGTGCCACTGTTCCGCTGGCGACGCCTGGTGGTGGTGCCCAAGGGCCACCCGCTGGACCGCGCCGGGCGTGCACCGGACCTGGCCGCGCTGGCCCGGCAACCATTGATCAGCTACGAATCCTCGACCCGCCCGAATTCGTCGCTGCAGCGTGCGTTTGCCGCCAACGGGCTGGTGCCGGATCTGGCGCTGACCGCGCTGGATGCCGATCTGATCAAGACCTATGTGCGTACCGGCCTGGGCGTGGGCCTGCTGGCCGAAATGGCGGTCAGTTCCAACGACGAAGACCTGAGGTCGTGGCCGGCGCCGGACCCGATCAGCGAGTGCATCGCCTGGGCGGTGCTGCCGCGCGACCGCGTGCTGCGTGATTACGCGCTGGAGCTGGTGCATGTGCTGGCACCGCAGATCGATCCCCGCGACCTGCGGCGGGTGCTGGATGGCAACCAGGCGGCCGCGTGGCCGGTGCCACCGACCTGGGAATCACTGACCCAGACCATCACGGTGTGAGGGGTTGGTCGAGCAGGGCTTGCAGCCCTGCACCTGACGAATCAATGGCACAGCCGAAGCAACAGCAACAGCCGAAGCAACAGCTGGCTTCCGTGGGAGGCGGGGCGGTGTGGGCAGGCAGGACACGCCGTAAACCCATCCCTGGGGGCTCGATGGCGCCATCCATGGCGCCAACGGTCCTGTCTGCCCACACCGCCCCACCTCTGACAGATTTCGATGGCTGTAGGTAGGTGTCGACCTTGGTCGACACGGTAGATCCACGCCATGCGTGGATGAAAGCTGTCAGATGTCGAAATGCATCTGGGGTCAGATCCGTTTTCCTTCGGAAAACGGATCTGACCCCAAAGCCGTTCCAACAGACCGCAGGAAACTGTCGAAGGCGGGGTGGGTCCGGTTGCGGGAGTGTCCGCGGCATGGATGCCGCGGCCAAGCCCCCATGGATGGGTTTACGGCGTCTCCCGCAACCGGACCCGCCCCGCCATTCAACAGGAAGCCAGCTTTTGCTTTTGCTGTTGCTTCGGCTCTTGCCGTGGACGTGGCCTCTGCAGGTGCAGGGCGCAGCCCTGCCGATAAACCCCTCCTGCGACGGTTCGTCGCACGGGCAACCCTGGACCCGGCTCTACACTAGCGGGATGACCCGGCTGTCCCGCCCGCAGCGCCTTCTGCTCCAGCTTGCCGTCCTGGCGACGCTGCTGATGGTGCTTGCGCCGCTGGTCAGCCGCGCGCTGAAGGCGCCATCGGTGGGCCACGCTGCGATGGCCGGCATGGACCACGCGCACATGCAGCATGATGGCGCCGGATTGGGTCAGAGCCCTCTGCATGGGCAGAGGGATCCGGCCCCACCGGCCGATCCCCACGCCATGCACGGCGAAGCCTGCGAATACTGCGTGCTGGCGATGCGCCTGCTGCCGTGGCTGGCCGTGCTTGTGCTGCTGTTGCCGCTGTTGTGGCGGCCGCGGCTGGTGTTCCCCTGGTCGCGGCAGGTGCTGCCCGCGCTGTGCTGGCCGGCGCATGCCGCGCGTGGGCCGCCGCCTTTCTCCATCGTTCGCTGATGTCCCTGTCGAATCTGCCGCACGACGCCTGACCGGGCGCCGTGCGCGCGTGCGTACCTTGGAGCTGTTCCGATGAAAATGACTTCCCGCCCCGCGGGCGCCTGTGCGCGCCTGCCGGTTGCCCTTGGCCTGGCCGCAGCTGCAACGCTCGCCCATGCCGCGCCCGCCGAAGAGGCGCGTACCCTCGACACCCTGGTGGTCACCGCTGCCGCACCGTCCTCGCCACTGCACTGGGTGACCGACCCACGCCTGCCGCGGCAGCCGGTACCCGCCAGTGATGGCGCCGATTACCTGAAGACCGTTCCCGGTTTCTCCGCCATCCGCAACGGCGGCACCAACGGTGACCCGGTGCTGCGCGGCATGTTCGGTTCGCGCCTGAACATCCTCAGCAATGACGGCAACCTGATCGGTGCCTGCCCGTCGCGCATGGACAATCCGCTGTCCTACATCGCGCCGGAAAGCTTCGACCGGCTGACCATCATCAAGGGCCCGCAGAGCGTGCGCTGGGGCGCAGGTGCCTCGGCTGGCACCGTACGCTTCGAGCGCGATACACCGCGCTTCGAAGAGCCGGGCCTGCGTGCCGATGCCAGTGCGCTGGTCGGTTCGCGCAACCGCAACGACCAGGTGCTCGACCTGACCCTGGGCAACCCGACCGGCTATGTGCGCGCCAGTGGCAACCGTTCCGAAGCCGATGACTACAAGGACGGCCACGGCGATGTGGTGCCATCGAAGTGGCGCAAGTGGAACGGTGACGTAGCGATCGGCTGGACGCCGGATGCCGACACGCTGCTGGAAATTTCTGCCGGTGCCGGAGATGCGATCGCACGCTATGCGGGACGCGGCATGGACGGGGCCGCGTTCGAACGCACCAGCTATGCCGCGCGCTTCGAGAAGCGCAACCTGCCGGGTGCGTGGGACACGGTGCAGGCCAACGTGTACTACAACGAGGCCGATCACGTGATGGACAACTATACGCTGCGTGCGCCGAACCCGAATAGCATGATGCCGATGCCGATGGCCTCGAACGTGGATCGCCGTACCCTGGGCGGCCGGGTCAGTTCCGAGTGGCGCTGGCAGGACGTGCAGCTGGTGGCGGGCGTGGACGGCGAAGACAGCCGCCATCGTGGGCGCATGGGCATGGGCCGCGGCACCTATCGCCAGGTGGCGTGGGAGACCGATGCCCACTTCCGCCGCTATGGCGTGTTCACCGAGTTGACCCTCGGCGCCGGCACCGATCAGCGTTGGATCAGCGGCCTGCGCATCGATCGCGCCAGCGTGCGCGACGAGCGGCAGTCGCTCCGCGGAATGATGGGCAACATGCCCAATCCGACTGCGGGCCAGCGTCGCAAGGAATGGCTCGGCAGTGGCTTCCTGCGCTACGAGCAGGACCTGGCCGACGGCCTGACCTGGTACGCCGGCCTCGGCCACAGTGAACGCATGCCCGACTACTGGGAGCTGTTCTCGCCCGACCACGGCCCGGCCGATGCGGTGAACGCGTTTGCCGGCATCCAGCCCGAGCGCACCACCCAGCTCGACGCTGGCCTGCAGTACAAGGGACCGCGCGTGCAGGCCTGGGTCTCGGCGTACACCGGGCAGATCCAGGACTACATCCTGTTCACCTACCACCGCAGCGGCGCGATGGGGATGAGCCAGGCCAGCAACGTCGATGCGCGCATCGCCGGTGCCGAGGCGGGGCTGGAAGTGAGCGTGGCCGAACAGTGGAAGCTGGGTGGCACGCTGGCCTATGCCTGGGGCGAGAACCGCGACCAGCAGCGTCCGCTGCCGCAGATGCCGCCGCTGGAAGCGCGCCTGAGTGCGAACTGGGAAGGCCAGCGCTGGAGCGCCGGTGCGCTGCTGCGCGCGGTGACCCACCAGCATCGTGTCGCAGATGGCCAGGGCAACGTGGTCGCGCAGGATCTCGGGCCGAGCGCGGGCTTTGCCACCTTCGCGCTCAACGCGGCGTACCGTTTCGGTTCGCAGCTGCAGCTCAGCGCAGGCGTCGACAACCTGTTCGACCGCGCCTACAGCGAGCACCTGAACCTGGCCGGCAGCGCCGACTTCGGCTTCCCGGCCGACCCGGTGCGCATCAACGAGCCGGGGCGCAGCGTGTGGATGAAGCTGAACTACCGGTATTGATCCGCCGGGTGTAAAAAAAAACGGGGCCGGATCCCCGCCAGGATCCGTCCCCGCCCGACGCCCTCCGTCGGGCAGCTTCGACTCTACGATGACTGACCCGGTGGTGCACGACGGGATACACCCCGATACACGCCGACACTGCCCATGGCAGCCTTGCACGGAATGGGTTCAAGGCGCTATCGCAGCCCTGGTTCCACGCTGGTAAACGCTTGGCACATACCGCTTTCAGGGGCACTTGCCTACACTCGGCGGCCGTGGATCAATTTGGACCGTTCATGTTGGCTCGTATCGCTTCGACCCTGGCCCTTGGCCTCAGCCTGGCCATGCTGGCCGGGTGCGCAGGCAAACAGGAGGCCGCCGCGCGTCGGCAGGGAGAAGCGGTGCCGGTCACTGCGCAGGTCGTGCAGTCCCGTCAGTGGAGCGACACCCTGCAGGCGCTTGGCACGGCCAAGGCGCGCGAATCGATCAGCGTGACCGCCAAGGTCAGTGAGATCGTCGAGAAAGTGCATTTCGAAAGCGGCCAGCACATTGCTGCCGGTGCGCCGATCGTGACCCTTCGTGGGCAGGCCCAGGAGGCCGCGCTGGTGCAGGCGCAGGCGACCTTCCATGAAGCCGATCAGCTGTACAAGCGCCAGCGCGAGCTGGCCGCCCAGCGGCTGGTGTCCAGCGCCACGCTGGATACGCAGAAGTCGATCCGCGATGCCGCCGAAGCGCGCGTGATGCAGATGCAGGCAGACATCGGTGATCGCCGCGTGCGCGCGCCGTTCGCCGGCGTGCTCGGCATCCGTCAGGTCAGCCCTGGCTCGCTGGTGACCCCGACCACGGTCATCGCCACGCTCGATGACATCGAGCACATGCACATCGATTTCCAGGTGCCTGAAGTGGAACTGGCTGCGCTGGGCGTCGGTGACAAGGTCAGCGCCACCAGCGTGGCCTGGCCGGGCCGCACCTTCGAGGGCGTGGTCAGCACCATTGATGCGCGCATCGACCCGGCCACCCGTGCCGTGACCGTGCGCGCCGACTTTGCCAACGGCGACCATGCGCTGCGTCCTGGCATGCTGCTGGACGTGCGCCTGTTCCGCCCCGAGCGCCCGGCGCTGGTGATTCCGGAAATCGCCGTGGTGCAGGTCGGTCGCGATACCTTCGTGTACCGCATCAAGGCTGACGACAGCGTCGAGCGTGTGGACGTGGTGACCGGCGCGCGCCGTGCCGGCGTGGTCGAGATCAGGCAGGGTCTGGAAGCGGGCCAGCGCATCGTGGTCGATGGCACCGGCAAGCTGCGTCCGGGCCTGAAGGTTGCCGCCAAGGACGCAGCGCCCGCCAGTGGTGCAAAGCCCGCTGAAGACGCTGCGCCGGCCGCGGCCGAGGGCCACGGCGGATGAAGCTGTCCGACATCTCCATCCAGCGGCCGGTGTTCGCCGTGGTGATGAGCCTGTTGCTGCTGGTGCTGGGCGTGATGTCCTTCACCCGCCTGACCCTGCGCGAACTGCCGGCCATCGACCCGCCGATCGTCTCGGTCTCGGTGGACTACACCGGCGCCTCGGCGGCGGTCATTGAAAGCCGCATCACCCAGGTGCTGGAAGATGCGCTGGCCGGCATCGAAGGCATCGATACGATCAACGCGCGCAGCACCAACGGCCGCTCGCAGGTCAGCATCGAGTTCACCTCCAACCGCGATATCGAAGCGGCGGCCAACGACGTGCGCGATGCGGTCAGCCGCGTGGCCGACCGCATGCCGGAAGAGGCGCGGCCACCGGAGATCGCCAAGGTCGAAAGCGATGCCGACCCCATCATCTGGTTCAACATGGTCTCCTCGACCATGGACACGCTGGAGCTGAGCGACTACGCCGACCGTTACGTGGTCGATCGCTTTTCCAGCCTCGATGGCGTGGCCCAGGTCCGCATCGGCGGCCGCCAGCGCTATGCGATGCGGATCTGGCTGGACCGGGACCAGCTGGCCGCACGCGGGCTGACCACCGGCGACGTGGAAACCGCGCTGCGCAACGAGAACGTGGAGCTGCCGGCCGGCCGCATCGAGTCGACCGACCGTGATTTCACCCTGCGCGTGGAGCGCAACTACATCAAGCCCGAAGATTTCGCGACCATCCCGCTGGGCAAGGGCCGCGACGGTTACGTGGTGCGCATGGGCGACGTGGCGAAGATCGAGCTGGCCTCGGCCGAACGCCGCGCGTACTACCGCAGCAATGGCGAGCCCGGCATCGGTCTGGGCATCGTCAAGACCTCCACCGCCAACTCGCTGGACGTGGCGCGTACCGCGCGCGCTGAAGCCGAGCGGGTGGCGCTGACCCTGCCCAAGGGCACGCAGATCTTCGTCGCCTTCGACAACACCACCTTCATCGAAGCGGCGGTGGACCGCGTCTACGCCACGCTGGTGGAGGCGATGATCCTGGTGCTGGCGGTGATCTGGCTGTTCCTCGGCAGTTTCCGCGCCGCGTTGATCCCGGCGGTGACGGTACCGGTCTGCCTGGTCGCGGCGTTCATCGCACTGTATGCGTTCGATTTCTCGATCAACCTGCTGACCCTGCTGGCGCTGGTGCTGTGCATCGGCCTGGTGGTGGACGATGCGATCGTGGTGGTGGAGAACGTGCAGCGCCGCATCGACCTGGGCGAACCCCCGCTGGTGGCCTCCAAGCGCGGCACCGCGCAGGTCGCCTTCGCGGTGATCGCCACCACCGCCGTGCTGGTGGCAGTGTTCCTGCCGGTCGGCTTCCTGGAAGGCAACACCGGGCGCCTGTTCCGCGAGCTGGCAGTGGCGCTGGCCGCCGCCGTGGCGTTGTCCGCGTTCGTGGCGCTCACACTGACGCCGATGATGGCCTCCAAGCTGCTCAAGCCGCACACCGGGCAGGCGCCACGTGGCCTGCACGGCTTCATCAACCGCAACCTGGAACGCCTCGCGGGTGCCTATGGGCGGGTGCTCGATCACCATGTCGACCGCACCTGGATCTACCTGCTGGTGATGGTGGCCGCGCTGGTCGCCAGCTGGGGCCTGCTCAAGCTGCTGCCCTCGGAACTGGCGCCGGCCGAAGACCGCGGTTCGTTCCAGATCATGATCGACGGCCCGGAAGGTGCCGGCTACGACTACACCGTGCAGCAGGTGCAGCAGGTGGAGGCGCTGCTGGCCCCGCATGTCGGTCCGGACAAGCCGATCGTGCGTGCCAACCCGCGCGTGCCCGGTGGCTTCGGTGCCAGCGAGGAAATGCACACCGGCCGCGTCAGCATCTTCCTGCAGCCGTGGCGCCAGCGCAGCGAGGCCACGCCGGACGTGGCCAACGAACTGCAGAAGGAACTGGACACCATCCGTGGCGTGCGTGTGCGTACCCAGGTCGGTGGCGGCCTGGTGCGCAGCGGCGGGCAGCCGTTCCAGATCGTGCTGGGTGGGCCGGAATACGCGGAGATCGCGCAGTGGCGCGACCGCATCCTGCTGCGCATGACCGACAACCCCGGCCTGGTCGGCCCCGACTCGGACTACAAGGAAACCCGGCCGCAGATGCGGGTCAACATCGACCGCCAGCGTGCGGCCGATCTCGGCGTGCCGGTCACCGCGATCGGTTCGGCGCTGGAAACCATGATGGGCTCGCGCCGCGTCACCACCTTCGTCGACAACGGCGAGGAGTACGACGTGCTGGTGCAGGCCGGACGTGACGGTCGCGCCAGCCCGGCCGACCTGGCCGCGATCCGCGTGCGCGCCACCTCTGGCGAACTGGTGCCGCTGTCCAACCTGGTCACGTTGAGCGAAGTGGCCGAGGCCGGCACCCTGAACCGCTTCAACCGCCTGCGCTCGATCACCATCAGTGCCGGCCTGGCGCCGGGCTATCCGCTGGGCGAGGCCATTGCCTGGGCGCAGAACGTGGCCCAGGAAGAGCTGCCGCAGTACGCGCAGGTGAACTGGAAGGGTGAATCGCGCGAGTACCAGAGCGCCGGTGGCGCCGTGCTGCTCACTTTCGCCATGGCCCTGCTGGTGGTCTACCTGGTGCTGGCCGCGCAGTTCGAGAGCTTCATCCACCCGCTCACCATCATGCTGACCGTGCCGCTGGGCGTGCTCGGCGCGCTGGTCGGGTTGTGGGTGAGTGGCGGTACGGTGAACCTGTTCAGCCAGATCGGCATCGTGATGCTGGTTGGCCTGGCCGCGAAGAACGGCATCCTCATCGTCGAATTCGCCAACCAGCTGCGCGACGATGGGCGCAGCGTGCGCGAGGCGATCATTGAATCGGCGATGGTGCGCCTGCGCCCGATCCTGATGACCTCGATCGCCACCGTGGTCGGCGCCATTCCGCTGGTGGTGGCCGGTGGTCCCGGTTCGGCCAGCCGTGGCACGATCGGCATCGTGATCATCTTCGGCGTGACCCTCTCGACCTTCCTGTCGCTGTTCGTGGTGCCGGCGTTCTACGCGCGGCTTGCCCCGTACACCCGTTCGCCGGAAGCGGTGAAGCGCGAGCTGGAGAAGCAGGAAGCGGAATCGCCGTCGGTGGGCGGCCATGCCTGACCGGCACACCGACGGGATCGGGTCCCTCGCTGACGGGGTCGGACCCCTTTCCCAAAGGGAAAGGGCTCTGCCCCCACTTCGAGGCGACGGCTTCCAGCTGCGCCCCTGGCGCCCGGATGATCTGGAATCGCTGCTGCGCCACGCCAACGATCCCGAGGTGTCGCGCGGCCTGCGCGACCGTTTCCCGTACCCGTACACGCGCACCGATGGCGAGGCCTTCCTCGCCGGCCGCGTGCTGGCCCCCGGAACCCTGAATCTGGCCATCGAGATCGACGGCCAGGCCTGCGGCAGCGTCGCTGCCCAGCAGGGCATGGCCGAGCGTGGGCACACCGCCGAACTGGGCTACTGGCTGGGCCAGGCCTATTGGGGGCACGGCGTGATGACCCGTGTGGTCGGGCTGTTCGCACCGTGGGTGATGGACGAGCTGCGCCTGTTCAGGCTGCAGGCCACGGTCGTCGACTTCAACCTCGGCTCGGCGCGGGTGCTGGAGAAGAACGGCTTCCAGGAGGAGGGCGTGGAGCGCTGCGCGGTCTACAAGCGCGGCGTGCTGCACGACCTTCGCCGTTTCGCCCGGGTACGCACCCAGCTGCCGTGAACACGCGGGCTGGCTGTTGTAGAGCCGAGCCCATGCTCGGCTGCCTCCTCGGGGGGCCAAGCCGAGCATGGGCTCGGCTCTACAAAACAGCGCTACCGCAGCGGCCTGCGATCAGGGAGAATCGACCGGTCCCTTCCAGCCGACGGGACGTCCTTACAACCCGCCGACTGGAGAGAGCGCGCGTGGAAGCAACCGTACACTTCATCAACAGCATCATCTGGAGCAAGGCACTGATCTTCGTGTGCCTGGGCGCCGGCCTGTTCTTCAGCCTGCGCACGCGCTTCATGCAGATCCGTGGCTTCTTCGAGATGTGCCGCCTCACCGTCAAGGGTGAGAAATCCGACGCCGGCGTGTCCTCGTTCCAGGCCCTGGCCATGTCGATGGCCGGCCGCATGGGCATCGGCAACATCGCCGGCGTGGCTACGGCCATCGCCTTCGGCGGCCCCGGTGCGATCTTCTGGATGTGGGTGATGGGCTTCCTCGGCGCGTCCACGTCGTATGTGGAATGCACCCTGGCGCAGATCTACAAGACCAAGGACGCCGAAGGCCGCTACCGCGGTGGCCCGGCGTACTACATCGAAAAGGCCATGGGCCTGAAGTGGTACGCGCTGGCCTTCGCCATCGCCACGATCATCGCCGCCGGCTTCCTGATGCCGGGCGTACAGGCCAACGCCATTGCCGACAGCATCATCAACGCCTGCCGTGGCACCGTGCTGTGCGGTCCGCTCGATGGCCAGGCCTTCGGCATGGAATCGGTGCAGGCGCTGAAGCTGGGCATCGGCATCGTGGTGGCGCTGCTGCTGGGCGTGGTGATCTTCGGTGGCGTCAAGCGCATCGCCAACTTCGCCGAAGTGGTGGTGCCGTTCATGGCCGCCGGTTTCATCCTGATGGCCATCATCATCATGATCATCAACTACGACCGCGTGCCGGAAATGTTCGGCATCATCTTCAAGAGTGCCTTCGGCACGCATGCCGCATTCGGCGCGATGATGGGCCTGGCGGTGGAGTGGGGCATCAAGCGCGGCATCTATGCCAACGAAGCCGGCCAGGGCTCGGGCCCGCATGCAGCGGCCGCCTCGGAAGTCTCGCACCCGGCCAAGCAGGGCTACGTGCAGGCCTTCGCGATCTACTTCGACACCATGATGGTGTGCACCGCCACCGCGTTCCTGATCCTGGCCAGTGGTACCTACAACGTGTACTCGCCGGTGGAGGGCGCCGCGCCGATCTTCCAGGGCCTGGCCGGCATTCCCGAAGGTGCGGGCTACGCCCAGGCCGGCGTGGAAGCGGTGCTGCCGGGCTGGGGTTCGGCGTTCGTGTCGATCGCCATCTTCTTCTTCGCCTTCACCACCATCATGGCGTACTACTACATGGCCGAGACCAACCTCAGCTATGTGAACCACAACAGGAAGCGCCCGCTGACCGTGCTGGTGCTGCGCCTGGGCATCATCGGCATGGTGGTGTTCGGCGCGTTCCATAATGCGACCCTGGCCTGGGCGCTGGGTGACATCGGCGTCGGCCTGATGGCCTGGCTGAACATCATTGCCATCCTCATCATCCAGAAGCCGGCGATGCTGGCCCTGCGTGACTACGAACGACAGAAGAAGCTGGGCCTGGATCCGGTGTTCGACCCTGATGCCCTGGGCATCAAGAACGCCGATTTCTGGCGCCAGCGCAAGCAGGAGAGTGTGTAAGTGAACAACCCCTGGAACAACCGCCGCCCGTCCGCCCGTCCGCCGCGCGCAACGCCGTTGCCGCGCCCGGAGGTGCCGGCCACGGGCGGTGGTGGGCGCGGTGGCAGCGACGAGCTGCGCCTGTACGGCCTGAATGCCGTGCTGGCCGCGTTCGAAGCGCGGCCACAGGCGCTGCGCAAGCTGTACCTGCTGGAGGCGCGCATTCCGCGCCTCCAGCCGCTGCTGAAGTGGTGCGTGGCCAACCGCGTGGGGTATCGCGTGGTTGAAGACGGCGATCTGAACAAGCTTGCCGGCACCACCCACCACGAAGGCGTGGTGGCCGATGTGCTGCGCGCACCGGCGCTGCCGCTGGCGCAGTGGCTGGAGCAGGTCGGCGACGGCCCGGCGCTGGCGCTGTGGCTTGATGGCGTGGGCAACCCGCACAACCTCGGTGCGATCCTGCGCTCGGCCGCACACTTCGGCGCCAAGGCGCTGCTGCTGCCGGCCGGCAGCACGCTGGCGCTGTCCGGTGCCGCCGCGCGCGTGGCCGAGGGCGGTGCAGAAGCGGTGCCGCTGGTGCAGCTGCCGGAGACCGCCCAGGCGATGACGCAGCTGCGTGCGGCCGGCTTCGGCCTGGCGGCGACCCTGGTGGAGGGCGGTGACGACGTGTTCCGCACCTCGCTGCCGGCCCGCCTGGTGTATGTGATGGGCGCCGAAGGCGAGGGCATGGACCGCAGCCTGGCGGGAGCGTGCGACCAGCAGGTCTCGATTCCCGGCAGCGGCGCGGTGGAGAGCCTGAACGTGGCCTCGGCCACGGCGGTACTGCTGGCGCAGTGGGCGAGCCGCCGCGGCTGATCCGGTATCCCGGGTCGGATCCCTCGCCGCAGGCGAGGGCTCTGACCCCTTCCAGGGTCCGTAATTGCGTCAAGCGCGCATGATGTTTTGAAAGTTTCCTTATTGGTCAGCCGCTTCCGGCAACGCAGGGTGGAACTCCATCCCACGTTGTCCAGAAGAGGCTGCCATGCATCACCCACGCTGTATCCTCATCGCATTGCTGGTCCTGACCAGCGTCCTTGCCAACGGCCGTGCCGCAGCCAGCGAACGCAGCCTGGACGGCGTCAGCTTCACCGGGCCGCTGATCACCCCCAACCCGGCTGGCCTGCCGCAGGGCAACTGGTACATCGAACCCTATCTGGTGCGGATCGACAGCCGCGATCATTACGACGATGGCGGCCATCGCCGCCGCAGTGGGCAACGCAGCGGCGCATGGGCAACGGTGGTACCGATCATCTACGGCTTCAGCGACCGGGTGATGGGGCAGGTCAATCTCAGTGCATCGCGTGCCGAACAGGGCGGCGCGCGCAGCAGTGGTTTCCGTGCCGGTGACACCACCGCGCGCCTGCAGTACCTGTTGCAGGCGCCCAATGCCGATGGCACGCGTCCGGCCGTCTCGGTTGCGCTGGTGCAGCGCTTCAGCACCGGCAGCCATGACCGCATCACCGGCAATCCGCTCGATGCGCAGGGCGACGGTGTGCAGCGCACCACTGCCGCATTGGGCGTGCAGCAGGTGGTCTGGCTGGGTAACGACCGCCCGCTGCGCTGGCGTGCCCAGCTCAGCGCCGGGCCTGCGCCGTCGCGGACGGCGATCTCCGGGGCCAGCGTCTACGGCACCGACGACAGCTTCCAGGGGCACATCTCCCGGGGGTCGGTGCTGGGCCTGTCGGTCGGCGCCGAGTACAGCTTCAATCCGCGCTGGGTGGGCGTGATGGAAGTGGCCGCCAGCCGTGAGACCGGCCAGCGCCTGAGGGGTTTCGCGCGCAACCCCAGCGGTGGTTTCGAACGCATCGACGAGCATCGCCCGGCCAGCCGCAGCGTCACCCTGGCGCCGGCCGTGGAGTACCACTTCAGCCCGTCACTGGGCCTGATCGCCGGCGTCGAGTTCAGCGTGGCCGGCCGCAACACCGGCCGCATCATCAGCCCCCAGGTCGCCCTGGGCATGTTCTTCTGAGGGGCCGCCGATGAACATCGAATCCATCGTCAACGCGATCCTCGGCGTCGTCTGGAGCCCCTACCTGGTGGTGCTGTGCCTGCTCACCGGCCTGTACTTCAGCGTACGCACGCGCTTCATCCAGCTGCGTGCATTGCCGGACATGCTGCGCCTGATGTTCCGCCATGAGCGCTCCGATGCCGGCGTGTCGCCGTTCCAGGCGTTGTCCCTTTCGCTGTCCAGCCGCGTGGGCGTGGGCAACATCGCCGGCGTCGCCATGGCCATCGCCTTCGGCGGGCCCGGCGCGATCTTCTGGATGTGGATCGTCGCCTTCCTCGGCGCATCCAGTGCCTTCATCGAATCCACGCTCGCACAGATCTACAAGGAGCGCGACGGCAAGGGGCAGTACCGGGGTGGCCCGGCGTACTACATCGAAAAAGGCCTCGGCCAACGTTGGTATGCAGTGCTGTTCGCATTGGTGACGGTGCTGGCGGGCGCGATGCTGGCCGGCACGCAGTCCAATGCGATCACCAGTGCGGTGAACGAAGCCTGGGACGTGCCGGTGATGACCACCACGGCGGTTCTGCTGGTGGTGCTGGGTGCCATCCTCATCGGCGGTGTGCGGCGCATTGCGCGCGTGGCCGAATGGGTGGTGCCGCTGATGGCCGTGGCCTACCTGCTGGTCGCGGCGCTGGTGATGGTGCTCAACGCGGACAGGGTGCCGGAGGTGATCATGCTGGTGCTGCGCAGTGCATTCGGCGTGGATGCGGCGTTCGGCGCGATGATCGGCACCGCCATCCAGTGGGGCGTGCGCCGGGGCGTGCTGTCCAACGAGGCCGGCATGGGCAGTGGTGCGCATCCGGCCGCCGCCGCGGAAGTCTCGCATCCGGTCAAGCAGGGCCTGGTGCAGTCGTTCTCGGTCTACATCGACACAATGGTGGTGTGCAGTGCGACCGCCTTCCTGATCCTGTCCACCGGCCTGTACAACGTCTACGACCCGGCGGTGAACGGCATTCCGGATGAGGCGCGCCTGCTGCTGGGCAATCTGCCGGGTGTCGAAGCCGGCCCACGCTTCGTGCAGCACGCGGTGGAATCGACGCTGCCGGGCTTCGGCCGTTCGTTCGTGGCGCTGGCGATCCTGCCGTTTGCGTTCACCACCATCCTGGCGCTGTATTACATGGCCGAGACCAACGTCAGCTATCTGTGCCGCGATCGGCCGGCGGCGTGGCTGATGGGCGTCTTCCAGTTGCTGTTCCTGGCAGCGACCGGCTACTCGGCGGTGAACAGTGCCACAGTGGCCTGGTCGCTGGGCGACATCGGCGTCGGCCTGATGAGCTGGCTGAACATCATCGCCATCCTGCTGTTGCAAAGGCCTGCCCTGGCCGCACTGCGCGATTACGAGGCGCAGAAGCGCAAGCAGCGTGATCCGCTGTTCAAGCCGCAGACGATCGGGGTAAGCAACACCCGGGTCTGGGAGAGCTAATACGATCAGGGGTCAGATCCCTCGCCAAGGGCGAGGGCTCTGACCCCCTGTGTCACCGCATCACTCGTTCGGCGGCGTGGTCGCCTTGGCCTCGCTGCCGAAGCTGCCGTCGGCTTCCGCCGCCAGGTAGGCGAACACCGTATACGCGGCCACGTTCTGCGCCAGTGCCTTCGGGTCGATCTTGTCCAGCGTGTCGTCGGCGGTGTGGTGCAGGTGGAAGTAGTCCGAGCCGTCCTGCGCCAGCCACGCCCACGCACCGCCCTTGGCGGCCAGCGGGCCGACGTCCGGGCCCGGGCCACCCTTGTCGGCCTGGTACTCGATGCCCAGCGGCTTCATTACTTCGGCAATCTGCTTCGTCGCTTCACGCGAGCCTTCCGGATTCGGTGAACCGGTATTGAAGGCGTAGATGCGGCCTGCGCCGAAGTCGCTCTCGGCGGCCAGCTGGTGCAGGGCCACGTCCTTCGCGTGCGCTTCGGCATAGGCCTTGCCGCCGTAGAGGCCCTGTTCCTCGTTGGCGAAGGCGATCACGCGGATGGTGCGCTTCGGTGCCTGCTTGAGCTGGCCGATCAGGTGGCCGGCGGCCATCGTGATGCCCACGCCCGCGCCGTCATCCACGGCGCCTGTGCCCAGGTCCCACGAATCCAGGTGACCACCGATCACCACCACTTCCTTCGGCAGGCTGCGGCCGGTGATCTCGCCGATCACGTTGTACGAGGTGGCGGTGCCGTCCCAGCCGCAATCCAGTGCCACCTTCACCGTGGTGCTGCCACGCGCCAGCAGGCGGGCCAGCTGGTCGGCATCAGGCACCGACAGCGCGGCCGACGGCACCGGGGTCAGGCCGTCATCGAAACGGGTGATGCCGGTGTGCGGCACGCGGTGCGAGTCGGTACCGGCCGAGCGCATCAGGAAGCCGACCGCGCCCTTGCGGATGGCTTCGGATGGGCCCTTGCTGCGGATCGCACCGCCGCGGCCGTAATCGCGGCCATCGCGGAAGGGCAGCATCTGGTAATCGACGAAGGCGATCTTGCCCTTCAGCGAACCTGCCGGTGCGGCCTGCAGCGCGGCCAGATCGGCGAAGCGCACCACCTCGGCTTCCACGGTGCCACCCGGGCTGCCGCCCAGTGCGGTGATCTGCAGCGGCTGCGGGTTCCTGCCGGTCACGGCGGCGTGTTCGCTGCGGCGCTCCCATTTCGGGAACGTCACCGGCTCCTTCCAGACCTTGTCGAAGCCCAGGGCCTTGAACTTGGCTTCGGCCCAGGCAACGGCGCGGGCATCGGCTTCGCTGCCGGCGATGCGCGGACCAATCTCGGTGGTGAGCGACTCGACCACCTTCCAGCCGGTGTCATCGGCCAGCGCCTGGTCGCGCAGCTGCGCGGCGGTCGCCAGCGAGGCGGGGGGCAGGGTGGTGGTGCGCGGTGCCGCGAAGGCCGGGGCGGCCAACAGGGCGAGGGAGGATGCGATGGCAAGGACGCGGCGACGCATGGACAACTCCGGGAAGGGACCTAAGCCTTGGAGCTTAACAGTCGTTCAGCCCGGCGCATGGGCGGGAGGTCATGGCTGGCGCGGATGCTGTTTTCCGCCAGATGCAGCAAAGCGAAAGCCCCGCCGGAGCGGGGCTTTCGCCTGCTTCTGTAGAGCCGAGCCCATGCTCGGCTGCCTTTTGCAGATCAGCCGAGCGTGGGCTCGGCTCTACAGGTGGGAGGGGCGCCCATAGGCGCCCGGTACCCTTACTTCTTCAGGCTGTCGCGGATCTCGCGCAGCAGCACCACTTCTTCGGCCGGCGCCGCCGGTGCCGCTTCCTTCTTGCGCGACAGGCGGTTGATCGCCTTGACCACGATGAAGATCGCGAAAGCCACGATCACGAACTGGATGACGGTGTTGATGAAGTCGCCGTAGCCAACCACCACCGCCGGGATCTCCTTGCCATCCGGTCCGAGCCGGGCTGGCGACAACGTCCAGGCCAGGCTGGAGAAGTCCACGCGGCCGATCAGGTAGCCCAGCGGTGGCATGATGATCTTCTCGACCAGTGCGGTCACGATCTTGCCGAAGGCCGCGCCGATCACCACGCCGACGGCGAGGTCGATGACGTTGCCGCGCATCGCGAATTCCTTGAACTCGGTGAGCATTCCCATTGTTGTTTTTCTCCGGTGGGGAAGTGGACAGCGCGCAGGGTAGCGCAGGTGATGTCAGCCGGCGATCACGCCGTGGCGTTCGGCCACGTTTTCCAGGCGCGCGCTGAAGCGGTCGCCGGGCTTGAGCGCGGCCACGCCAGACGGCGTGCCCATGAACACCAGGTCGCCGGCACGCAGCTGCCACAGCTTGGACAGCTCATGCAGGATCTCCGGCACGTTCCAGATCATCTGGTCGAGCAGTGCCTGCTGGCGCACCTCGCCGTTGACCTCCAGCGACAGGTTCAGCGCGGCCAGGTCGCCGACTTCCTCGGCGTGGACGATTTCGCTGATCGGCGCGGAGGCGTCGAAGCCCTTGGCCGCGTCCCACGGGTGGCCCTTGTCCTTGGCCGCGGCCTGCAGGTCGCGGCGGGTCAGGTCCAGGCCGACGGCATAGCCGTAGACCAGTGCGTCGGCGTCGGCCACGGCCAGCTCGCCGGCGGGCGCATCGCGGCCGATCGCCACCACCAGCTCCACTTCGTGGTGCAGGTTGGTGGTCGCTGGCGGGTAGGGGATTGCATCGTCGTGGCCGACCACGATCGCATCGGCCGGCTTGCTGAAGAACATCGGGCGGCCACGGTCATCGGCCGCCGGCACCGCCGCACCCATTTCGCGGGCGTGGTCGGCGAAATTGCGGCCGACGCAGTAGATACGGTGCACGGGGAAACTGCCACCACCGGCTACCGGCACACGCGGCAGGGCTACGGCAGGGATCACATCGGAGACATCGGACATGCGGGCATCCAGGAAGAGCGTGCCCGCAGTCTAGAACGCATGGCGCCCGCCGTCAGCGGGCGCGCAGGAGGTGGATCAGCGCGAGGCCGGCAACACCGGCTTGCGTACCACGCGGTACTCGCCTTCGACCACGGTCGGGTCGACCGGGCGGGCAACACCCGGCTTGCGCGAGGCCAGCAGCTTCCACGCCAGGCCGACCAGGATCATCGCCGCACCGACGAACACACCGATGAACACCATCGCGGCCAGGATCGCCAGGCCAAGCAGGCCCACGGCAACGCGCACCAGCGGGTGGCGCGGCTTGCGCGGCGCGAACAGGGTGCGGAACTGGTTGAAGGCGGATGCGCGATTGAACATGGCGGCTCGATAGGCTGGGATCAGCGAAACCAGAGTATCGGGACGCGCCACTGTCATTGAGTGAAAAACTCGTTAAATATAGCCTGTGCTTATTACGGATCAATGACTTGTGTTCATGTCGCAGCCAGTCACCTGAGTGGGCATGCGACAATGCGGGTTTACCGTACGAGCCTTCGCCATGACTGCCGCTGCTGCCCTGATCGCCCTGGATGCCATTGCCGATGGCGCGTTTGCCGAGGTCGAAGCGGTGGTCGATGGAGATGCTGAATCGCTGGTGCTGTACCGCGACGGCGCGCAGGTGCGCGCATTCCTGAACATCTGCCCGCATGCCGGCCGCCGCCTGGACTGGGCGCCGGGGCAGTTCCTGAAGAGCCGCGAGGGCCACCTGGTGTGCGCCGCGCATGGCGCGTCGTTCGCGCTGGACAGTGGCGACTGCATCGCCGGCCCGTGCAAGGGCGACCGCCTGCGCGCGGTGCCGATGGACGTGCGCGACGGGCAGGTCTACCTGGCCTGAGGCCAGAAGCAGTCGAGCACGGCTCGACGCTACAAAAGCCGTGTCGACCAAGGTCGACAGCTACCAGAGCGAGATCCGTGCCGACCAACGGTCGGCACCCACCACCCGCCGCGTGAAACTGTCGAAGGCGGCGCACTGTGGGTTTGCGGGGTGTGAGCGGCATGGATGCCGCGGCCAAGCCCCCATGGATGGGTTTACGGCGTCCCCGCAAACCCACAGTGCCCCGCCATCCCACGGAATGCCCGCTGTTGCTGTTGCTTCGGCTTCTGCAGGTGCAGGGCGCAGCCCTGCCGATCAAGTCCCTCAGAACATCAGGTTGATCATCAGCACCACCACGCAGGTGTAGATCAGCGACAACGGGCCGCCGACCCGCCACATCTCGCGCGGGGTGTAGTTGGCCGGGCCGGTGATCATCGAGATCACCGGGTTGGAGGCCGTCATCAGGTTGTTGGACGCCGACAGCGCCACGATCAGCGCGAACGCGGTCGGGTTGCCACCCGCCGCCAGTGCCAGGTTCACCGCAATGGGGACCATCACGATGGTCGCGCCCACATGGCTGATCACCAGCGAGAACGCCGTGGTCAGCAGCGCCAGCGCCACCTCCAGCACCCACACCGGAATGCCGGTCGGCAGCTTGTCGATGGTATGGCCGGCCACCCACGCGGCCGCACCGCTGGAGTCCATCGCCCAGCCGAGCGGAATCAGCCCGGCCATCATGAACACCGTCTTCCAGTTGATCGAGGCATAGGCCTCGTCCATGCGCAGCACGCCGGTCAGCAGCATGCCGGCCACGCCGGTCATCAGCGTCAGCGCCACCGGCAGCTTGCTGGTCAGCGCGATCAGGATGGTCAACGCGAAGATCGCCATCGCGATCTTGAACTTGTGCGGGCGCTGCTCGCCGGTCGGGTAGTCGGTCACCACCACGAAGTCGCGGCTCTTGGCAGCCTGCGCCAGGTCGGTCCAGATGCTGTGGAACACCAGCATGTCACCGGCGCGCAGCTGCACGTCACGCACGTCCTCGCGGATCACCTGCTTGTCGCGGTTGATCGCCAGCAGGCTGATGCCGCGCTCCTTGCGCAGGCGCAGGTCGGCCGCACTCTTGCCGATCACGTTCGAGGTCGGCGGCACCACCGCCTCGGAAATGCCGGCGCGGCTGGGGTTGAACAGGTCGCCCAGGTGCTTCAGGCGCGAGGACATGCGCAGGAACTGGTTCTGCGCGAAGTCGCTGATCTGCTGGCGCGGGCCCATCGCACCGAGCACGCTGCCGACCCAGATGCGCATCTCCGCCGGCGGCGCCAGGCGGGTGTCATTGCCGGTCTTCAGGGCCAGCAGCAGTGGCGCATCGTGCAGGGTCTCGGCCTCGCCCAGGGTCATGCCGACCAGCGGGCTTTCGGCGCTGACCACCAGCTCGAACACATCGCCTTCGATGCCGTAGGTCTTGGCAAAGTAGCTCTCGGTTCGCGCCGGGGTGACCCCGTCGTTGACCAGGTTTTCTTCCTCGATCAGCTTGCGGTCGCCGTAGTAGCGGAAGTACAGCAGCGAGGCGACCAGCAGTGCCACGCCGATCGGCAGCGGCGCGAACATGCGCAGCGGCTCGATGGTGGCCAGGCCGGAGGGCAGGTTGTTGTTGGCCGAGGCCAGCAGATCGTTCAGCAGGATCAGCGGCGAATTGCCGACCATGGTCAGCGCGCCGCCCATCACGATCGCCGCCGAGATCGGCAGCAGCAGGCGCTGCATCGTCAGCCCGGTGCGCGCTGCCAGTCGCGAGGCGACCGGCAGGTACAACGCCATCACCGACGGGTTCTGCATGAAGGATGAGTTCAGGCCGGCGATGGCCGTGGTCATCATCAGCAGCCGCTGCTCGACACCGTGGCCGCGCCGCAGCAGCCAGGCGGCCAGCCGGTTCAGCGCCCCGGTGCGGTCCAGACCCGCACCGAGGATGGTGGTGGCGATGATGCTCATCACCGCGTTACCGGAGAAACCGCCGAAGATTTCCTCCGGCGCGATCAGTCCGGTGACACCGAGCACCACCAGCACCACCAGCGCGACCACGTCGGCGCGGATGCGCTCGAACAGGAACATCGCCATCGTGAAGCCGACCAGCCCGAGCACGAGCTTCATGTCGTTGGTCAGCGTCAGCGCGGTATCCATGTGGGGCGCGGCGTCCTCAGGCGATCGTCAGGTGCGGTCGTACAGCAGGTCCCAGACGCCATGGCCGAGCTTCTGGCCGCGGGTCTCGAAGTGGGTCTGCGGGCGCCAGTCCGGGCGCGGCACGCTGCCACGCGGGCCGGCACGGTTGACCAGGCCGGCGGTGGCATCGAGCACATCCCACATCTGCTCGGCGTAGTCCTCCCAGTCGGTGGCACAGTGCAGGCGGCCGCCCGGGCGCAGCTTGCGCACCAGCAGTTCGGCGAACGCCGGCTGCAGCAGGCGGCGCTTGTTGTGGCGCTTCTTGTGCCACGGGTCCGGGAAGTAGATGCGCACTTCATCGAGCGCGCCATCGGCGATCTCGTTCTGCAGCACTTCCACCGCGTCGTGGTGGTACAGGCGCACGTGGTCGGCGTTGTCGTCGGCCAGCGCGTTCAGCAGACGGCCCACGCCCGGGGCGTGCACCTCGATGCCGATGTAGTCGCGCGACGGGTCGTGCTGGGCGGCGAAGCGCAGCGCGGCACCGTTGCCGAAGCCGATTTCCAGCACCTTGTGTGCCGGGCGGCCGAAGGTGGCGTCCAGGTCACGCGGTTGGCCGGTGTAGTCGAGGCCGAAGCGCGGCCAGCGTTCGTCGAACGCGCGCTGCTGGGCAGGGGTGAAGCGGCCCTGGCGCAACACGAAGCTGCGCACCTCGCGGCGGCCCTCGCTCACGGTGAAGGGCTTGGGCGGGGCCTTGGAACCGGCGCTGTCAAAAGGATTGGTCATCAGCCGATCAGCCCATCCACCGGCGAGGAGGCGCTGGCGTAGCGCTTGCGCGGGATGCGCCCGGCAAGGAAGGCCTCGCGACCGGCCTCGACCGCCTTGCGCATCGCACTGGCCATCAGCACCGGGCTGCGCGCACCGGCAATGGCGGTGTTCATCAGCACGCCGTCGCAGCCCAGCTCCATCGCGATCGCCGCGTCCGACGCGGTACCGACGCCGGCGTCGACGATGATCGGCACCTTGGCGTCTTCGATGATCTGCAGCAGGTTGTACTTGTTCTGGATGCCCAGGCCCGAGCCGATCGGCGCGGCCAGCGGCATCACCGCAGCGCAGCCGATCTCTTCCAGGCGCTTGGCCAGGATCGGGTCGTCGGAGGTATAGACCATCACCTCGAAACCGTCCTTGACCAGCTGCTCGGCGGCCTTCAGGGTCTGCATCACGTCCGGGTAAAGGGTCTTCTGGTCGCCCAGCACTTCCAGCTTGGTCAGGTTGTGGCCGTCCAGCAGCTCACGGGCCAGCCGGCAGGTACGCACGGCGTCCTCGGCGGTGTAGCAGCCGGCGGTGTTGGGCAGGATGGTGAAGCGCTCCGGCGGCAGCACGTCCAGCAGGTTCGGCTCGCCCGGGTTCTGCCCGATGTTGGTGCGGCGGATGGCCACGGTGACGATCTGGGCGCCAGCGGCCTCGGTGGCCAGGCGGGTTTCTTCCAGGTCCTTGAACTTGCCGGTGCCGGTCAGCAGCCGCGAGCCATAGGTCTTGCCGGCGATCACCAGCGAATCGGGGGAGACATGAACGTTCATGGCGCGATTATCGCTTATCCGCCTGAAGATGGGGTCACGCAGAGGGCGGGGTCGAGCGTGGGGTCAGATCCCTTTGCCATCGGCAAAGGGATCTGACCCCTGAACACCCGCGCAGGCCTCAGCCCCCGCCCAGCGCGTGCACGATCTCCACCACGTCGCCTTCGGCCAGGACGTGCTCGCCATGGCGGCTGCGGCTGACGATCTCGCCGTTGACCTCCACCGCCACCCGGCGCTGCAGCAGCTGCTCGGCCTGCAGCAGGTCGTGGAGGGTCGCCGAAGCGGGCAGGGTACGGGGTTCGCCGTTGAGCTGGATGTTCATCGCCGCATTGTCGCCGATGGCCTGCGCGGATCGGAACCCTTGCAAATTTCGTTGATCGCCAGCCCCGGCACAGCGTGGTCCAGCGCCCTCAGGCGACAATCCATGCGGCGGCGCAGCGTGAGCAAAACGCGGCGCAGTGGAACCATTCACCGTGCGCCGGCGTACGTCCGCCGGGTCCTCAACGATATCCCCACAGGAGTTTTTTACATGCTGCTCAGCAAACGCCCGATCCGCTCCCTGATGGCGGCCGCGATCGCGCTGGCCGCGCTTCCGGCCATGGCAGGCGAATCCCCCTATTCCAAGGCCGTGTTCTTCGGTGACAGCCTGACCGACGCTGGCTATTTCCGCCCGCTGCTGCCGGCCGATGTGCGTCCGGTGACCGGCCAGTTCACCACCAACCCGGGTTGGGTGTGGGCGCAGCAGGTCGCCAACTACTACGGCCTCAACGGCACGCCCAACGGCAATGGCCAGAACGGTGACAACTACGCCGTCGGCGGCGCCCGTGTATCGGCCGACGAAGCGGGTGGCCTCGGAGCCATTCCGTCGCTGAAGTCGCAGGCGACCCGTTACCTTGCTGCGAATGGTGGCAAGGCTGACGCCAATGCCCTGTACACCGTATGGGGCGGTGCCAATGATCTGTTCGCGGCCACGCGCGCAGCGGCCGGTGGTGCCTCGCAGGCCCAGGTGCAGGGCATCATCGGCGCCGCGGTCACCGACCAGATCGCGCTGGTGGGCGCCCTGAAGCAGGCCGGTGCCCAGTACGTGCTCGTGCCGAATCTGCCGGACGTGGGCATCACTCCGCAGTTCCGTGGCCCCAACGCCGCCGCCGCCACTGCACTGTCGGCCGGTTACAACAAGGCCCTGTACGGTGGTCTGAAGCAGGCGGGCATCGAGTTCATTCCGCTCGACACCTTCAGCATCCTGCGTGAAGTGACCGCCAACCCGGGCATGTACGGCTTCACCAACGTCACCAGCACCGCCTGCAAGATCGATCCGGCCAACTCGACGCAGAGCATCCTGACCTGCAACCCGACCAGCTACGTCAGCCCGGATGCGGCCAACACCTACCTGTTCGCCGATGGCGTGCACCCGACCACTGCCGGTCATCAGCTGCTGGGCCAGTACGCGGTCTCGGTGCTGGAAGGCCCGCGCCTGCAGCAGGTGCTGAGCCACTCGGCACAGACCATCGGCCGCTCGCGTGCCGACCAGGTCAGCATGCACCTGGGTGGTCGGCCGGCTGACGGCCTGTCCTGGTGGGGGGGCGTGCGTGGCGACCTGCAGCGCTACGACCACGCCGACCTGTACGACGGCCTGGCCCCGGCCGGCCTGTTCGGTATCGACTGGGCCCGCGACGGCATGGTGTTCGGCGGTTTCGCCGGCTTCGGCCGCCTCAGCGCCGACTTCGGCAACAGCCGTGGCGACTTCACCCAGAAGGACACCACCGCAGGTCTGTTCGCCGGCTGGTACGGCGATCGCATCTGGGTGAACGGCCAGGTCAGCTACACCTGGCTGTCCTATGACGTTAACCGCAAGGTCCAGCTGGGCCCGGCCACCCGTGAGCATGGTGGTGCGCCGGACGGCAGCAACCTGACCGCCGCCCTGAACGCCGGTTACGAGTTCGGCACCGAAGGCGGCTTCCGCCACGGCCCGATCGCCTCGGTGATCTGGCAGAAGGTGAAGATCGACGGCTACACCGAAAGCGCCGCGGCCGGCACCCTGGCCACCGCACTGGGCTACGACCGCCAGAACGTCGATTCGACCGTCGGCCGCCTCGGCTGGCAGGCCCGCTTCGATGGCGGCGCCGTCAAGCCGTACGCGCAGGTGACCTACGATCACGAGTTCGAGGACACCAAGCAGGCCAGCGCCTGGTTGCAGACCCTGCCGGAACTGGGCAGCTACCGCGTGCCGGGCCTGAAGTTCGACAAGAACTACGCCACCGTCGTGCTGGGCGCCCGCACCGAGCTGTTTGGCCTGCAGAGCAACTTCGGCCTGAGCGCTTCGACCGGCCAGAAGCGCGCGCAGGACGCTACCCTGTTCGCCAACTTCAGCGGCACGTTCTAAGCAGCACCCGCCGGGGTCGGATCCCTTTCCGAAAGGAAAGGGCTCTGACCTGTTGCGCCGGGGGTCGGATCCGTTTCCGCCAGGAAACGGCTCTGACCCCATTGCGGCATGCTGCCATTGCGCAACACTGGCCCAACCGCATAGACTTTCACCGCGCACTGCGGGCGTAGCTCAATGGTAGAGCTGTAGCTTCCCAAGCTACTGACGTGGGTTCGATTCCCATCGCCCGCTCCAATCGCGCCACGCGCGTAGACAGAAGGCCGCTCATCAGCGGCCTTCTTCATTTCTGATTAGTTTCATATCCACGCCCATACGCGCCCGGTTAGCGTTGCCGCATTTCCTACACGGAAGCAGCGCATGGAAACGAAGGACGACGTCGTCGGCAGCCTTCATGAGATCTACAGGAACTCCGGTGCCGGCACCTCCCGCCAGCTGGCCGCAGTGCGCGCACTGGGTCGCGCCGGTGGGCCGAAGGCCGCGCAGCTTCTGTGGCAGATCTATGAGGGGACCTCGGCCGGATCGGTCACGCAGATGGCCTGCATCGCAGCGCTGGGTGAATCCGCGCGCGGGTTCTGAAGCGGAACCAGCCCGCATGGTGATGCGGGCCTGTGGTGTATCCGGCGACGGTTACTCTTTCGCCGGAATCGTCGCCGCAGGAGCCGGCCACTACCGGCGCAGGCGGCACGGGCCAGGCATCATCCACCCGCCACACGCCCGCGCTATGCTTCGCGCCTGCCGACCGATCCCACCGCGATGAAGCTCGCCATCCTGTCCCGCAACAGCTCCCTGTATTCCACCCGTCGGCTGGTCGAGGCGGCGCGCGCGCGCGGCCACACCGTGCGCATCCTGGACCCGTTGCGCTGCTACATGCGCATCGCCGCCGATGGCTTTTCCATGCACTACAAGGGCCGGCCAATGACCGGCGTGGACATGGTCATTCCGCGCATCGGTGCCTCGATCACCCGCTACGGCACCGCAGTGCTGCGCCAGTTCGAGCTGATGGGCGCGCGCACGCCCAATCCGTCCGACGCCATCCTGCGTTCGCGCGACAAGCTGCGCGCGCACCAGCTGCTGGCGGCCAAGGGCATCGACATGCCGGTCACCGTGTTCGGCGACAACCCCGACGACACCGTCGACCTGCTGTCCATGCTGGGCCCGCCGCCGCACGTGGTGAAGCTCAATGAAGGCACCCAGGGGCGCGGCGTGATCCTGACCGAGAAGGCCAGTGCCTCGCGCGGCATCGTCGAAGCGCTGCGCGGCCTGTACGCCAACTTCCTGATGCAGGAATTCATCGGCGAGGCCAAGGGGGCCGACCTGCGCTGCTTCGTGGTGGGCGACCAGGTGGTGGCGTCGATGCAGCGGCAGGCACCGGAGGGCGACTTCCGCTCCAACCTGCACGCCGGGGGTACCGCCGTGGCGGCCAAGGCCAGCCGTGCCGAGCAGCAGGTGGCGGTGCGTTCGGCCAAGGCGCTGGGCCTGTCGGTCTGCGGCGTGGACCTGATCCGTTCCGCGCGCGGCCCGCTGGTGCTGGAGGTCAACTCCACGCCCGGGCTGGAAGGCATCGAAGCGGCCTGCGGGGTCGACGTGGCGACACGCATCATCGAGCACGTAGAGAAGATCAAAAAACCCTGATTATCCATGGGGTTATGATTCTCACCGGCAAATGATCCGGGCCTTTAACGAGGCTTTAATCGGATCGGGCGTAGGCTTCAGCGAACCGCAGCTCTGCCTCTCAGCAGGATCGGTATCGGGATACGACTTCAGGCCCAGGCGGGTGCACCGTCTGGGCCTTTTTTATGCCTGTCGGCCCCATGCCCAAAGTCTCTTGTGGAGGCCGCGTGACGGTCGTAGAGTTGGCCCTTCGTTCCGGGATGGATCGGGAGGTTGGCGATGTACCGCATCATGATGATCGCGTTGCTGCTGGGCCTGTCTGGCGCTGTTGCCGCCAAGCCGGAGAAAGTGGCTGTACAGATGGACCGGCAGGGCTCGGTCGCCGAGCAGATGCGCCAGGTGGAAACCGCCCTGGCCGCCCCCGACTATGCCGAACTGTCCGCCGAGGATCGCGGCCAGGTGCAGCAGTCGCTGTCGCGTATCCGCCAGCACATGGGCGAACGCCAGACCGTGCAGGAGCTGCCGCCGCAGCTGCAGGCCGAGGTCTTCAACGAGCAGGAACGCATCAACACCCTGTTGGCGCGTGGCCATGAAGACAGCCGGCAGATCTGCAGGTACGAACGCACCACCGGCAGCAACATGCCCAAGAGCCGCTGCCTGACCGTGGCCGAACGGCGCCGGATCGAAGAGAAAGGCAAGGCGCTGATCAACGACCAGCGCAGCTACAACACGCTCAGCCCACCGCCCGCCGGGCGTTGACCGCACCGCCCTTCGGCCCATCGAGCGTGCTGTGACGGCGCATCGGTGGCACCGCAGGATCGATGTTCCACTCATGGAAGAACCTGGAGGTAACGATGCAGCGCATGACCCCCTTCGCCCTGATGCTGGGCCTGGCCCTGGCCACCACCGCCCACGCCAAGCCCGAGAAAGGGCAGGTGAAGTTCGACGCCAACGCACCGGTGGCCGAACAGATCCGCAACGTTGAGACGGCGATCAACAGCGAGGACTACAGCGAGATCGGGCTGGAAGACAAAAGCCGCGTGCAGCAGGCGCTGGGCCGCATCAAGATCAAGATGGGCGACCACGAACGCGTGGAGCAGGTCAGTCCGCAGGACCGCACCGAGATCTTCAACGACCAGGAAGTGATCAACACGATCATGACCCGCGCCCACGCCGACAGCCGCATGGTCTGCCGTCGTGAACGCACCACCGGCAGCAACATGCCGCAGAGTGTCTGCCTGACCGTGGCCCAGCGCCGCAAGGCGCAGGAAGACAGCCGCAAGGCGCTCAACGACAACCAGCGCTTCAACAACTACAAGCCCTGATCGCTGCCGGACCGATCGCATGCCGCCATCGGTCACCCTGCCGTGCGTCCCTTGTGGGCGCATCGGCGGAATCGTAAAGTCGAGACCCTATTCATGGACGAACATGGAGCTCGTCATGTACCGCAACACGACACTTGCCCTGATGCTGTCGCTCGGCCTGGTAGCCACCGTGCAGGCCAAGGCGCAGAAGGACACCGTGCAGATGGATGCCTTCACCCCGGTGTCCGAGCAGATCCGCCGCGTTGAAACGGCCATGGGCAGCGAGGACTACAGCGAGATCGGGCTGGAGGACAAGAGTCGCGTGCAGCAGGCTCTGAACCGGATCCGGATCAAGATGAATGGCCGGGAGAAGGTGGATGAGCTGGCCCCGCAGGAGCGCAACGACCTGTTCAACGAGCAGGAGATCGTCAACACCATCATGACCCGCGCCCAGGCCGACAGCCGCATGATCTGCCGCCGCGAGCGCCTTACCGGCAGCAACATGCCGACCAGCGTCTGCCTGACCGTGGCCCAGCGTCGCAAGGCCCAGGAAGACAGCCGCCGGGCGCTGACCGACCAGCAGCGCATCAGCCGCTGACCGCTCGCCGAGGGGGCTTTTGTCGGTGTCGGCCCTTCGGTACGAAATGTTAAGAATGGAACCTGTATCGTTCAGCAGGTAGACGTCGCGTCCACCCACGCAGGGGCATCCTGAGCGGGTGGGCCTGGCCCCCCGACGACCCTTCAAGAACCAGAGGTCCCAGTGCGCATTCTCGTAATCGAAGACAACAGCGACATCGCCGCCAACCTTGGCGACTACCTTGAGGATCGTGGCCACACCGTGGACTTCGCCGCCGACGGCGTGACCGGCCTGCACCTGGCCGTGGTCCACGAGTTCGACGCCATCGTTCTGGACCTGAACCTGCCGGGCATGGATGGCATCGAAGTGTGCCGCAAGCTGCGCAACGAAGCGCGCAAGCAGACCCCGGTGCTGATGCTGACCGCCCGCGACTCGCTGGACAACAAGCTGGCCGGTTTCGATTCCGGCGCCGATGACTACCTGATCAAGCCGTTCGCGCTGCAGGAAGTGGAAGTGCGCTTGAACGCGCTGTCGCGCCGCGGCAAGGGCGTGCAGACCCGCGTGCTGGAAACCGGCGACCTGGAATACAACCTGGACACGCTGGAAGTGCGCCGCCAGGGCAAGCTGCTGCAACTCAACCCGACCGCGCTGAAGATCCTGCAGGCCCTGATGGAGGCCGCGCCGGCCGTGGTCACCCGCCAGGAGCTGGAAACCCGCGTGTGGGGCGAGGAGCTGCCCGACTCGGATTCGCTGCGTGTCCACATCCACGGCCTGCGTGCGGTGGTCGACAAGCCGTTTGAAGTGCCGCTGATCCAGACCCGCCATGGCATCGGATACCGCATCGCCACCCCGGAAGCCTGATTCCGTGGCAACCAAGGGGGAGCGCCGGCGTTCGCCGTATCGCCGGCGCCTGCGCAGCCGCATCATCGTCTCGTTCGTGTTGTTGGGCTTCTGCCTGACGACACTGTTCGCGTTTGCCACCAACTGGGCCCGCATGCGCGTGGAAAACCAGCTGGTGGAAGACGTGATGAACCGCAACATCAACGAGTACGTGCGGCGGTTCTACGAGAGCCCGGATCGCAACCCCGACCTGCCCGTGCAGCAGATGCGTGCGCGCCTCGTCAAGCCCGACAAGTTCGATGCGCTGCGTGAGGAAGAACCTGATTGGGCAGCGTTGCCCGACGGCAACCACAATATCTCGGGCACCGACGAACGTGGGCAGCCTTACGCCTACAAGCTGGCCGTGCGCAAGACGCCGGACGCCTGGGCGTTCCTGGCCTATGACATGACCGACAGCGTGCGCGGTGGGCAGCAGCTCAACCGCGCGCTGGTGCTGTCGGTGCTGGTGTTCAGCCTGTTGTCGCTGGTGCTGGGCTGGTGGTCGGCATCGAAGGTGATGAAGCCGGTCTCGGACCTGGCCGCGCGGCTGCGCGCCTATCGCGGCGGCACCAGTGATCCCGAGCCGCTGGCGCCGCGTTTCCCCGATGACGAAGTGGGGCAGCTGGCGCAGGCGCTGGATGATTATTCGTCGCGGCTGACCGAAGTGGTGCAGCGCGACCGTGAGTTCAATGCCGACGTCAGCCACGAGCTGCGCACGCCGCTGGCGGTGATCCGTGGTGCTACCGAGCTGCTGCTGACCCGGCCCGGCCTGGATGAGAAGGTGTTGCAGCGCCTGCAGCGCATCCAGCGTGCCGAACAGCAGTGCAGCGACCTGATCGGCGCGCTGCTGCTGCTGTCGCGCAACGAACGCGGGCAGGGCACCAGCAACGTCGCGCGCGTGGCCGAACAGCTGCTGGACGCCCACCGCGCCCAGCTGGGTGGCAAGCCGCTGGAGCTGGCGCTGGAAGGCGAGCGCAACCTGGTGATCGATGCGCCGGAGGCGGCCTTGTCGGTGGCGCTGGGCAACCTGATCGGCAACGCGGTGAAGTACTCGCAGGATGGCGAAGTGCGCGTCTTTGTCGGCAGCAATTCAGTGTCGGTGACTGACAGCGGCCCGGGCCTGAGCGAAGAAGACGCCGCCAAGCTGTTCCAGCGCGGCTATCGCGGCACCCATGCCGGCCATTCGCAGGGCGGTGGCATCGGCCTGTCGATCGTCAGCCGCCTGTGCGATCTGTACGGCTGGCAGGTCAGCGTGCGCCCCGGTGGCGAGCGCGGCGTGATCGCCACGCTGACGTTCTCGCCGAAGCCGTTGTAAGGGCCCCTGCTTGGGTGGGTGCTCCACTTGTAGAGCCGAGCCTGCGCTCGGCTGCCGTGGCTTCCCGAAGCCGAGCATAGGCTCGGCTCCACAGCGGGTTCGTGTCGCGCCCTCTGTCGCTTGTGCCACCGAATTCCCCTCGCAGGAAGGATGGGCCAGAAGCCCAACACGACATCACCGTGACCGTTGCCACGTAGCGCGCGTGTCCGCATGCACGCATTCGTACACCCAACAGCGGCTTGAGAATTTCCTTACAGATCACAGTGCTGCGTGATGGCCAGATGGGGCGGCCGGGGCAGGTGCCCTGGCCGGGATTGGCGTCCTGAAAAAAACCTTCAACTCAAGCGCTCCGGGTGGGCTGCGGCTCATCATGGAAAATGCATCGCCTGCCTCGTTTCGGCGGATGGTGCGTGGGGATTCATCAGAATCCGCTGGAGTCTTTTTCCTCGCGCTTGAGTTGTTGGGTCTCCGGTACGCCAACCCGCACCGTCCGCCACCTCGCATCCGCAGGTGGCTCGTCGTCTGCGAGGAGATTCACCATGTCCGCACGCCCCGTGTTCCCCCAACTGTACGCACTGATCGGCGAAGCCGCTGACCTGCTGCCGGCCGACGTGGCCGAGCGTGTCGAAACCCTGCTCGATGATCCCAAGGATCTGCTGCCCGCGCTGCTGGCCCGCATGGACGGTCGCGATGCCGCCGACGGCCGGCGACTGGAAGCGCAGGGCCTCAGCCCTGCCCAGGCGGCCACCATGGCCGGTCTCAGCCGCACCCTGGCCGGCTTGAATGCACTCATGCAGGTGCTGCACGCCGCCGAAGCCGCCCGCGAACAGGGCGGTGCCCACCAGCAGCTGAGCCCGGATGTCGTCGACGGCCTGCTGCTCGGCGCACGAGAACTGGCCCGTTATGCCCGCCTGCAGCTGGAGTAGGTCCACGCAATGCGTGGATGCGCGAGCTGCTGCCGCAACTGCCTTGGGTCGCGCGTACGCTTTCTGTGGTCCGCTTGTGGCGCGCTTCGCGCGCTGCTTGGGGGGGGGGCACAAACTGCTGTTATGTCGTGCTACCCCCAACGATGGGCAGATGCGATGAACTCGCTTGCCACGATGAGGCGGGAGGGGATTGCAGGTCAATTGCCACAATCCGATACTCCGTGCCTGGACGCGCCACGAAGGTTTCACAGGAAGCTTCTCCTGTGTAGAGTCAGAAGGAAGCTGTGTACAGGCCTTCGGAAGGCTAATGCTTGGACTTGCGCGCGCTCTTACAGCGTTGCTTTCTTTCGCTTTTTTCCACAGGGAGGTGGTTGTGGCTGTTCTGTGTTTAGATACGGCCGGATGCGCGCTAGCCGCAACGACGCGAGACCACCGCGGGCGCCTCATTGAAAGATCGGGTTGCGCATCTGTGCCGGACTGCAACGGCTTTCGGATTTCCTGACTTGATCCGGATGCTAGGTGGGATCTTCTCACTCAATGCAAACGCTCAGGAGCGGGTAACGAAAGACTGCTACGAAAGGCATTTCTCAAGACTTTATGAGGCGGATGCCGAGCTTCGGCGGGGGCTCTCCCATTCAGCTATGAAAATTGGTGCGGTCTCGTCAGTGGGAATCGTTGGCCAAAGGCGGTGGAATGCCACGGCGAGTTACGTCATTGCGCAAAGCAGTCTCTTGGGTGCTGGTGTCAGATGGAGTAGCTGCGAATGCCCTTAGAATCCATATTCGAATTGCTTTGTGTATTGGCAGCCGTGATGCTAATGATCGCGATCGCTTCAAGGCTTATTCTTGTTTGGGAGTTAAAAAGAAATTCCCCGGAGCTGTGGATCTCACTTGGGAGGCCTGCGATTCTGGAGCGGGATCACTTGATGCGGAAGTATCCATTTTGTGGCTGGCGGCAGGTGTTCTGGGTGGCTTCTGGTGCCCGAAGGATGCTTCTTGCGATATTCTGGTTGTCATTCTCTACCTATCTCGTCGTGTTGATTCCGTTGGTCTGGATTTGGGTCATTCGGTGAGGGGGCTTGTCTCTAGCTGGAGTTTGAATTGAATCTTGATTCAGGCCCGAGCTGTTGAACGCCGAGCTAAAGGCCAACATCGACCAAGGGTTCATGTGAATCGGCACCTTGCGCACGTTACGGCCGGTAACCGTGGCTTGCTGGGCGCCTGGGAAGACCCCGTTGGCTATGCTGACCCGTAGTGGGCGGTGAAGTGCGCAACCATATTGCGGCGAGTGAATGCTCCGTCGTTGAATCCTGGGCTGGAGATTGCCTGAAATGCTGGCAGGTGGATCCGAAAGCGCGGTAGGGCGCTCTCCAGGTGCGCGCCCGGTAGTTGGAGCTCTTTATGCCAATGGCGGAATCTTTGACGCGAATTAAGGAATGAAGATGCTCGCCTTGCGTATTTTCGGATGTCTCGTGGGTGTACTGATGGTCGTGTATGGCGTTGCAGTCATGGACGATGCATTGATTGGGACGGGTCCTTGCCGAGCGAACTGTGGTCTGTATAGCGCCTTGATTCGTTTATTCGGACAGTCGGCCTATAACAGATTGATGGGCTTTTCCTGGGTTGTTGCGGGAGTGATGTTCATTTTTGTTTCTGTTGTGGTTTGGCACGGAAAGGGCTCCGCGGAAAGGCGTAGGCAAAAAAAGGGACGCCGACGTCGATAGGGATGAGCGGATGAAATATCTCAGAAGATCCAAGTCATGCGTAAAAGCGCTTCCGCGCATTGCGAGCACCTCAGTCCCTAGCGAGCCTCGGATGGCGTCCATGTAGAGGTTCGAGCTGCGCCTGCAGGCCTTCCCATTGGACATCGTTGATCACCGCATCGTCGGCCGATGCCGAGCGCCGCACGCGACTGACCTGGGCGAAAGTGATCTAATAGGCGTAGAGCTGGGAGAGTGCATCTGAAGGCGCGAGAATTTCGTTGCTTGCAAGGAGGCCGTCGCTATATGAAGTTGAACTGGTAAAGGTGCGTTGATTGCAATGCGCGCATGCCCGATTGCATCATTCTGGTGTTCGTATAATCCGCTGCTCTATTCGTGGAAGTTGCCAATCATCGGTGGAAGTGATGCATCCTGAGATTGAAGTGAAATTGACGGCTTCGGTAGCTGGCTGTGCCAGCTGTGACTTGATGGCGCAGCTGTCGCTCGAAGTGAATGAGCTGGATGCTGCGGATGTTCTGATCAGGAAAGTCATTGATTGTCGCGGGGCGGCAAGCCTGTCCGAGTCGACCCATCAGACTCTTGAGGTCGATGTGCGAGTTCGGGCAGGCGAGGGAGATAGGGCGTGTCTGAATCTCTCTTCCGCAACCCTTGAAAAGATGGCATCTATATCTGCTTCATTGAATTTTGATCCCGAGTTGACTGGAGACGGAGGCGCAGATGGATTGGAATTGGGGGGGGACAGTGCTCCATCGACGCGCCCTGAGCTGGTTGTCGTTCTCGTTGGTGACTCTCCTGTGAGTGGTGAAGAAGTCATCCTTTCCAGAGTCGAGCGCCAGCAATACAGAACTGGCGACATCCAGGAGGGAGTTCATGAAGCGTTGCAGCGCGGCCTTGAGAAGGTGGGAGGAGAGGCGAAGGTGTGGGCGCTGGAGGTGGGAGTACGCCTATCGAGTCAGCGCGGGGTGTGGCCGGGTTTCAATCTTTCTTGTGACGTGATCAGACTGATGGCGTCTAGTGGAGTCTCATTGGATTTCGATCCGTATGTCTAGCTCGGTCCTGTTGGTGGCCAGCAGTTGGAAATCCGAATCGACCATCCCGTATGGCGCTATCCGAAGGCATGCTTGAGCTCGAAGCCCGCTCTGATCTCGTCGACATTCATGGACTTCCCTGAGTGCTTCCTATGAACTACCCGGATGGGGAAAAGGTACTGCTTGGCGACACCGTTGATCTAGGTGGCGGAAGGCGCGGGATCGTGGTTGCCGTGATCGATGATGAGTCCTATGCAGTTGGCTTTTCCGCGGAAGAGTGGCGGTACCTCGGACGAGGTGCGTTGTTGCGAGCGCCTGGATTCGGTCTACTGCATTGTCCAGATACAGGGCACGACTTCACTTTGATCGAGCGCGGTCGATCAGGAAGTCCTGCGTCGTAGAGCTGGGGGGCTTGATTCAATTGTATGGCTTGATAAGCAACGTCCTTTGCAGGTGGGAAGTACATGATCAAGTTGATCCCGTGCAAATGGTTGGTGCATGATCGTTTGCAGATGAGTGTCGATCATGTCCGGTGTCATGTGGGGGCTTATCGAGGGCGTTGGTCTGCCTTATTGGTGATGATTCATGGATAGAAGTGCGTATCTGGAAATGATGGAATTCCCGACCAAGTGGTGGGAGTACGACTTGTTGCCAGCGGAGTTGATCGATCAGCTCATGGCTACATATCAGCCTGGGATGGAGAACGCCTCAGAACATGATAGGAACAGTGTCTTCCATTGGTGGTTGAGAAAGTCGCCAAGTAAGGATCTGCTGATGAAGTTGGTTGAGCTTTCTTTCTTGGACCCTGATCATGCAATGGCGGGTGATGTCAGAACGTACATCGCCTAAAGCGTCTTCTTTGATCGAGACGTGGCTCTGTTTATTCGTGGCGGCCGCTGATTTCCTGATTGATTAGTGATGTGGGTCAGAGCTGCAATGACCCACTGGATCAGCTGAAATTTGTAGGTACATCCGAGCCACGGCCAATAGTGTTGAGCGCATTTCCCCGTGGCTTATTGGAGGCTGAGTTGGTGGTTCGAAATCCATTGGAGGCGACGGGACTTCATGACTCGTCTCTCGATTCAGTGCAGGTGTCGATCCTGGATAGATCCTGCCTGATACGGACTGTTGGCGTATGTGGTGACCTTGCGGAAGGAGCATTGGCTGACATTGGTTGCCATAACCTAGAATCGTTCTTCCTGCTGTCCGACAGTCAGGAGCTGTCGGACAACGCTTGGCCCGGGAACATTCAGGATGGCCATTTTGATGGGTTAGGCTGCACTGGCGTGCTTCGGCTTTATCTGGCCGGAGGCATGCTGGAGGCGGGGGGCAGTCTACTCAGGTCGGAGCTCCCTGCGCTGTCTGGACATTCTCCACGACCCAGCGTGTCCGCGGCCTCTGGAACACGACTCGATGGAGTTGCTGCCGGGCGGCTGAGTTTCGCTGTCTTGACGGGGTTGAGCCATTCCGTAGGCAGCAAGCAGTTCTCAGCTCAGCTGTTGGTGCTGAGGGATACAGATGTCATCTGCTTGCCAGACGTGCCTGAGCGCATTCCCGTGTCTGTCTGCTTCGAGGGCGTCAAGTCGTGCGCGGTGAGGTTTGATGAAACCGCAATGGAGTGGAGCGAACGTCTTGGAAATGTTGCGAGCTGCATCGTCGACGAAAAGCGAGGAGTCTGCTGGTTATACCTGCGAAACGGGATAGTCATGATCGAGGCCCGCGCCGCAGTGATGATGTCCGATTAGATTGAGTCGAAGAAAACGCAAGAAAGTTCGGCTGCGATCATCAAGCCGAGCATAGGCTCGGCTCTACAGTGGATCCACGCCATGGGGCGATGCGCTTCGGTAGTGCCGGCCGCTGGCCGGCAACCAAGCCTCAACCCCCAGCCAGCCCCAGATACCGCTCATGCAGCGCTTCCACCTGCGCCTGCAGCTCTTCCGGGTGACCATCGTTGACCACTACATCATCGGCCAGTGCCAACCGCTGCGCGCGGCTGGCCTGGGCGGCGATCATCTTGTCGGCCAGCGCGGCGTCGATGCCGTCGCGCTGCATCAGCCGGGCGTGCTGCACGGCTTCGGGCGCATCCACCAGCAATACCCGGTCCAACCACGGGTAGGCCTGCCGCCCACCGACCTCAGTCAGCAACGGAATGGCGGCAATCGCATAGGGGCTGGCGGCCTGCTCGCACTGCTGTTGCATCAGCAGACGGATGGCCGGGTGGGTGATCGCTTCCAGCGCCGCCCGTTCGGTCGGGTCGGCGAACACGTGGGCCCGCAGGCGTGCCCGATCCAGGCTGCCGTCCGCCTGCAGCATGCCGGCGCCGAAGCGCTCGGCGATACGGTCCAGGGCCGGGCTGCCGGCGGCAACCACCGCGCGGGCGGCCAGATCGGCGTCGGCCACCACGATGCCCAGCGCCTCGAAGCGCCGGGTCACCTCGCTCTTGCCGGCGGCAATGCCGCCGGTCAGGCCAACCACATAGCGGCTCATGGGGATTCCCCTCAGCGCAGTCCGCTCAACACCAGGTACTGCTCCACCACGGGCGCGCCCCACATGAAGTACAGCCAGCCCGCGATGGCCAGGTAGGGGCCGAACGGGATCGGCGTGGCGCGGTCACGGCCCCTGGTGTACAGCCAGATCGAGCCGATGATGGCGCCCAGCACCGACGACAGCAGGATGATCGGCAGGATGCCCTTCAGCCCGCACCAGGCGCCGAGCGCGGCCAACAGCTTGAAATCGCCGTGGCCCATGCCTTCCTTGCCGGTCAGCTGCTTGAACAGCCACCAGACCATCCACAGCGACAGATAGCCCACCGCCGCGCCGACCAAGGCAGGCTTGGCCGGCATGTACAGGTTGTCGATGTTGCCTATCAGGCCCAGCCACATCAGTGGCAGGGTCAACTGGTCAGGCAGCAGCTGGGTGCGCAGGTCGATGCCGGACAAGGCGATCAGGAAGCAGGTCAGCACGATGGCGCCGAAGCCCTGCCAGCCGAAGCCGAACTGCCAGACGCAGGCCAGCACCAATACCGAGGTCAGGGCCTCGACCAGCGGGTACTGCAGCGAGATCGGCGCCTTGCAGTGGCGGCACTTGCCGCCCTGGATGATCCAGCTGAACAGCGGGATGTTCTCGTACCAGCTCAGCTTGTGCTTGCAGTGCGGGCAGTGCGAAGGCTCGACCACGATCCCCGGTGGCGGGGGTTCGTAGAAGTCCGGTTCTTCCAGGACCTCGCGCGCATCGCGCTTCCACTGCCACTCCAGCCGCTTGGGCAGGCGCAGGATGACGACGTTGAGGAAACTGCCCAGCAGCAGCCCCAGGGCGGCCGCGGCGGGGTAGCCGAGGCCGGGATGCTGGTCGAGAAATGCCATTGATACCTTTAGCCGACGACGGCGCCAAGTTTGAAGATGGGCAGGTACATGCCGACAACAATACCGCCGACGATGGTGCCAATGAATACCATGATCATCGGTTCCAGCAGGCTGCTCAAGGCATCGACCGCATTGCTGACCTCCTGTTCATAATACTCCGCAACCTTGAACAGCATCGCGTCCAGGGCACCGGCCTCTTCACCGATACCGGTCATCTGGATGACCATGTGCGGGAACAGCGCGGTCTGTTTCATGGCCATGTTGACTGGATAGCCTACTGAGACATCGTCGCGCATACGGAGCACGGATTCCTCATAGACCTTGTTACCTGTGGCACCTGCAACGATTCCAAGCGCTTCGACCAAGGGCACACCAGCTTTGAATGTCACTGCGGTCGTCCGGGCGAAGCGCGCAATGGAGCTGTTATGCATGATCTGGCCGATCACTGGCACCTTGAGGATGAGCCTATCCATGGTGTGCCGCATGTTAGGCGAGCGTTTGTAGGCAGCGATGAAGCCAGCAACCGCGCCCGCCAGCACCAGTAACATCAACCACCACCAGGACACCATGAACCGCGACAGGTTCACGATCATCTGGGTGAACGCCGGTAGTTCTGCACCGAACCCTTTGAAAACGTCCTCGAACTGTGGGACCACCCAGACCAGCAGGATGCCACTGACGACGAGTGCCACCGCCATTACCATGACTGGGTAGAACAAGGCCTTCTTGATCTTGCCCTTAAGGGACTCGATGTTCTCTTTATAGGTTGCGACAGTGTCCAGCACTGTTTCCAGCACGCCAGCGCCTTCGCCAGCGCGGACCAAGTTCCGGTAGAGGTCATCGAACTGCACAGGATGTTTGCTGACCGCTTCATATAGAGAAGAGCCGCCCTCAATGTCCGTACGGACCGAATCCACCATCTTCTTCATGCGTGGGTTCTTGTGGCCGCTGGCGATGATGTCCAACGCACCCACGATAGGTACGCCCGACTTCATCATGGTGGCCATCTGCCGACTGAAGAAGGCAATATCCTTTGATGAAATCTTGCTGCCGGCATTGCCGAACAGAGGTTTGGGCTTGGGCTTCACTGTGCCAGGATTGATGCCCTGACGTCGCAGTTCGGCCCTCAGCAGATTGGCATTCTTTGCCGCCTGCTCCCCTTTCATCTTTACGCCCCGCTTGTCGGTCCCCTCCCAGACAAACGGCTGCAGCTCCGTAGTGCCACGCGCCACGGGCTGCTTCTTGATCGTACTGCGACTGACAGACATATCGGCTCCCCAAGACCCACCATCCCCAGGCGGGCGTCTAGCGGCTGATGGTAGCGGGTTCACGCCCGTCTGGGCAGTTGGTAAGGGGGGCGGAATGCAATTTCGTGCCCGGCGCCGGCCAAAGGTGACGCACTGCGTCACATTGCCGCGTCCATCGCAGATTCGCATCCGGGGGGTTCCCATCCGTGAAATAGCTGCCATCATGGGCGCGGGGAAATCCAGGGGGAGGCGTGCCGGGTTGGCACGCAACCTGCGTTGATCCACCCGCAGGGGGCAGGACCCGCTCAGCTGGCCGCCGGCCAGACCGATCCTGCGCTCTGAAATCAACCACCACTATCTTGGGGATGTACCAAATGAAGAACCAGAAGGGCTTCACCCTTATCGAACTGATGATCGTCGTTGCGATCATTGCAATCCTGGCTGCCATCGCCCTGCCGCAGTACCAGAACTACGTAGCCAAGTCGCAGTTCACGGCAGGCCTCGCCGAAGTTTCGGCCGGCAAGACTGCCTACGAAACCAAGGTGAATGACGGTGTCACTGACGGCACGCAGTACACCACTGTATCGAACCTGGGCCTGAAGGATAGCGATCGTTGCGCGCTCACCGCGACCGCTCCGGATAACACCGGCGCTGGTTCGATTGTGTGCACCTTGAAGGGTAACCCGAAGGTTGCCACCAAGAAGATCACCTTGGAGCGTGACGCCAACGGCAACTGGAGCTGCAAGTCCGATCTGGCTGCTGCCGACAAGCCGAAGTATGCTCCGGCTACCTGCCAGGGCTGATACTTAGCAGTGATCGAAGGAGGGCCCCGCGTTGTCGGGGCCTTCTTCGTTTGGAGGCTATCCAACTAATTCGAGCCTGATGGGGAGGCGCGATGTTAAGGCATGCCGGTTTTACTCTGATTGAGCTCATGATCGCGGTCGCGATCATCGCGATCCTATCGGCGATCGCGATTCCTGTGTACCAAACTTTTGTCGCGAGATCGCAATTGACCGCTGCGTTGGCGGATATCAGGCCCGGCAAGACTACGGTTGAGTCTGTAGCCCAAGACAGCCGCAACGCGAGTCTGGTGAATGCGGAGTTCGTCGGTCTTTATCCGACGTCTCGTTGCACTGCTGTATCCGCTGTCTTGGATGAAGCCGGGGTGGGCAGTATCAGCTGCGTAGTCGATGGGGCACCGTCGATAAAGGGTAAAATCCTGTACCTAAAGCGCGCAGCCGACGGCACCTGGACCTGCGACGGCAGCGCCTTCGAAGCGCGCTATCGCCCAACCGGCTGTTGATCACACTTCGGCCTGCCAATGGGATGTTGGCGGGCCGTTGACGGGGCTATCATCCCCGGGGGAGTCAGGATCGTGCCTGCCGGGCTGGGAGTGCCGGGCGAGGCAGTCATGCTGAAGGATTGGCGTCGTCGTCGGCCATCGGGTCGCGGCAGGTTCTGCTGCCCTGTGCGGTGCCTCTGGAAGGCGCGCCGCACTGCCTGACCCATGATGAGCCAAGGATCCATATGAACGCCGTAACCACCGCCAATCTCGTCGGCATCACCGGCCTGGCCCGTCGCCTGGTCCAGGATGGTGCGCTGGACGAGGCTTCCGCCCGCGACGCCATGGCCAAGGCCGCTGCGGCCCGGCAGCCGCTGCCGACCTGGTTCGCGCAGAACAAGGTGGTCGGGGCGGCCCAGTTGGCGGCGGCCAACGCGGTCGAGTTCGGCATGCCGCTGTTCGACGTGTCCACGTTCGACGCCAGCCAGAACGCGATGAGCCTGGTCAGCGAGGAGCTGCTGCGCAAGCACAACGTGCTGCCGCTGTTCAAGCGCGGCGGCAAGCTGTTCGTGGGTACCAGCAATCCGACCCATTCGCTGGACGAGATCAAGTTCCACACCAATCTGGTGGTGGAGCCGATCCTGGTCGATGAAGACCAGATCCGCCGCACGCTCGAGCAGTGGCATGCCAGCCATGACACGCTGGGCGACGCGCTGGGCGGTGACGACGATGGCATGGGCAACCTGGATGTTGCGGCCGGAGACGAGGATCTCGGCGCCGGTGGCGACTCCGGCATCGATGCCAAGGGTGATGACACCCCGGTGGTGAAGTTCGTCAACAAGGTGCTGGTGGACGCGATCCGCAAGGGCGCCTCGGACATCCACTTCGAGCCCTATGAAGACGACTATCGCGTGCGCCTGCGCATCGATGGCCTGCTGAAGATGGTCGCGCGCGCGCCGGTGAAGCTGAACCAGCGCATCGCCGCGCGCCTGAAGGTGATGGCGCAGCTGGACATCGCCGAGAAGCGCGTGCCGCAGGACGGACGCATCAAGCTCAACCTGTCCAAGACCAAGCAGATCGACTTCCGCGTCAGCACGCTGCCGACCCTGTTCGGCGAGAAGGTGGTGCTGCGTATCCTGGACGGCAGCGCGGCCAAGCTGGGCATCGACAAGCTGGGTTACGAGCCGGACCAGCAGAAGCTGTTCCTGGAGGCCATCCACAAGCCCTACGGCATGGTGCTGGTGACCGGCCCGACCGGTTCGGGCAAGACGGTGTCGCTGTATACCGCGCTGGGCATCCTCAACGACGAGACGCGCAACATCTCCACCGCCGAAGACCCGGTGGAAATCCGCCTGCCCGGCGTCAACCAGGTGCAGCAGAACAACAAGCGCGGCATGACCTTCGCCGCGGCACTGCGCTCGTTCCTGCGACAGGATCCGGACATCATCATGGTCGGCGAAATCCGCGACCTGGAGACGGCCGAGATCGCGATCAAGGCGGCGCAGACCGGCCACATGGTGCTGTCCACGCTGCACACCAACGATGCACCGCAGACCATCGCGCGCCTGATGAACATGGGCATCGCGCCGTACAACATCACCAGCTCGGTGACGCTGGTGATCGCCCAGCGCCTGGCGCGCCGGTTGTGCAACAACTGCAAGCGCCCGGCCAACCTGCCAGAGCACGCGCTGCTGGCTGAAGGCTTTACCCAGGCGCAGCTGGATGCGGGTATCGAGCTGTACGAGGCGGTCGGCTGTGACGAGTGCACCGAGGGGTACAAGGGCCGCACCGGTATCTACCAGGTGATGCCGATGACCGACGAGATCGCCACGATCGTGCTGGCCGGTGGCAATGCGTTGCAGATTGCCGAGGCCGCACAGCAGATCGGGGTGAACGATCTGCGCCAGTCGGCGTTGAAGAAGGCGGCTGCGGGTGTCACCAGCCTGGCCGAGATCAACCGCGTTACCAAGGATTGAGGTAGAGCCGAGCCTATGCTCGGCTGATGGTTCGAAGAGCAGCCGAGCGTGGGCTCGGCTCTACAGTAGATCTGCGTCGTGCGTGGATGGGGTGGCCCGCGTCGGGCCCTGTCCTTACTCCATCCCCAGCTTTTTCAGCTTGTAGCGCAGCGCGCGGAAGGTGATGCCCAGCTGCGCGGCGGTGCGGGTCTTGTTCCAGCGGTTCTCTTCCAGCGCGCGCTGGATGGCGCTGCGCTCGAGCTGTTCGATGTACGAGGGCAGGGGGGCGCTGCCGGGCTGCAGGTCCACCACGGCCTCGGCGTGTGCTGCGCTGCCGGGCGTGCGCGGGGCATGCTGCGGCAGGCGCAGGTCGTCGGCGCCGATGCGGTCTTCTTCGGCCAGGGCCAGCGCGCGTTCCAGGATGTTCTCCAATTCGCGCACGTTGCCAGGGAAGGCGTACTGGGCCAGTGCGTCCAGCGCCGACGGCGCCAGCAACGGCGTCGGGCGGCCATGGCTGCGGGCCAGCCGTGCCAGTACCGATGCGGCCAGTTCCGGCAGGTCCTGGCGACGCTCGCGCAGCGGCGGCACCCTCAGTTCGATCACGTTGATGCGGTAGTAGAGGTCGTGGCGGAAGCGCCCGTCCTCGACCAGCTCGGCCAGGTCCTTGTGGGTGGCCGAGAGGATGCGCACGTCAACCGGCTCCTCGGCAGCCGCGCCCACCGCGCGCACCGACTTCTCCTGGATCGCGCGCAGCAGCTTCACCTGCATCTGCAGCGGCAGCTCGGCCACTTCGTCGAGGAACAGGGTGCCGCCATGCGCGGCCTGGAACAGCCCGGGCTTGTCGGCGTGGGCGCCGCTGAAGCTGCCTTTGCGGTGGCCGAAGAATTCGCTTTCCATCAGCTCGCCGGGAATGGCGCCGCAGTTGACCGGCACGAACGGGCCGGCCGCGCGGGCGCCCTGGGCGTGGATGGTGCGTGCGACCAGCTCCTTGCCCACGCCGGATTCGCCGAGGATGTAGACCGGCGCCTGGCTGCGCGCGACCTTGCCGATGGTGGTACGCAGCACGTCCATGGCCGGCGAATCACCAAGCAGGCGTGCGCCCTGTTCGGCGGCGGGGCCGGGCGCGGGGCGCTCGGTGTTGTTGAGTTCCAGCGCGTGCTTGACCAGGCCGCGCAGCACGGCGATGTCCACCGGCTTGCTGACGAAGTCGAAGGCACCGGCCTTCAGCGCTTCCACGGCCAGGTCCATGCTGCCGAAGGCGGTGATCATCGCCACCGGCGTGCGTGGGTAGTGCTGGGCGATCTCACTGACCAGCTCGATGCCGTTGCCGTCCGGCAGGCGCATGTCGGTGATGCACAGGTCGTACGGATTGCTGGCCAGCAGTTCGCGCGCTTCGGCAAGGTTGGCTGCCGTACTGATGCGCAGCCCCATGCGGCCGAGCGTCAGTACCAGCAGTTCGCGGATGTCGCGTTCGTCGTCGACGACGAGGGCGCTGCGGGTTTCGTTCATGGGCGTGAAAGATAAACGAGGGGGCTGGAAGCGACAAATGTTTGACGCACAGAATCGAGATCAGGTGGGCAACAGCGTATGCGGGCCGGGCAGCACCAGGCGGAAGCAGGAGCCTCCAGCGGGAACCGGGATGTAGTCCAGCCGCGCCTGGTTGGCCCGGCACAGCTCGCGGGCGATATACAGGCCCAGCCCGGTGCCATGCTCGGACGTGGTGAAGAACGGCCGGAACAACTGTGCGGCCACACTCTCGGGAATACCGGGGCCACGGTCCATCACGTCGATGACCGCACTGCGCTCGTGCTGCGCCACGCGCAGGCGCACCCGCGCCGGCTGCTGGCCGATGCGCCCGTACTTGAGCGCGTTGTGCACCAGCACGGTCAGCACCTGGTAGAGGTGCTTGGTGTCGACCTGGGCCAGCACCGAGGTGTCGTTGATGATCGGCTCGATGCTGTCGGTCTCCAGCGTCTGGCCCTGCTTGTACTCCAGCACGAAGCGGCGCACGAAGGCGGCCAGGTCGACGTTCTCCGGCGTGGCGCGCTCGCGCCGGGCCAAGCCCAGCACGCTTTCGACGATGCCGTTGGTGCGCTGGCACTGCTGGCGGATGATCTGCAGCAGGCGGCGGTCGCTTTCGTTGAAGCCGGTGCCTTCTTCCAGCAGCTGCACCGCGTAGTTGATCGCGGCCAGTGGGTTGCGGATCTCGTGGGCGAGGCTGGCCGAGAAGCGGCCCATCGCCGACAGGGTGAGCGATTCGGCGCGGCGCGAGACCACGCTGGAGTCGTCCAGGAACACCAGGGCCAGGTCGCTGCCGGCCAGCAGGCGGGCAAAGCGCGGCTGCACTTCGGGCTGGTCGGGGTTGAGCTGCAGCGGTAGTTCGTCCTGCGCCCAGCCATTGCGCCAGCGCTGCAGGCGACGGGCGAGTTCCGGGGCGGCGCTGGCCAGGTCCAGGCGGCCGCTTTCGCCGCTGCCATCACTGTCACCGAGCAGCATCGAGGCCGCCTCGTTGGCCAGGGTGACGCGGTTGTCGGCGTCGACCACCAGCACGCCGGTACGCATGCGGCGGATGATCAGCTCGTTGATCTGGAACAGGTTGGCCACTTCGTCGCCGCGCTGGTTGGCCAGCTGCTGGTTGCGGCGCGCGCGGCTGCCGACCTGGTAACTGATGAAGGCCAGTGCCAGGTAGCTGGTGGCGAACATGGCCAGTTCGGCCAGGGTACGGGTGGGGTCGCCGCCTTCCAGCAGCTTCCAGGTGTACTCCACGCCGGTGGCGAGGCTGGCGGCCAGGGCCAGGCCCAGCCCCAGGCTGAGCGGCAGCAGGGTGGCGGCGGCGGCGATGTTGAACAGCAGCGACATCGAGATGCCGGCGCTGGCACCGGGCAGGGCATGCGACAACAGGGTGGCGGCGACGATATCCACCAGCACGCCGCTGACCACGATCGGGCGCAGCCAGCGTTCGTTGCGGCCGATCACCAGGGCCAGCAGGGACAGCACCAGGTAGATGGCGGCGACGGTGTCGGCCAGCCGCGGGTGGTGGGCTTCGCCGACCATGGCCGACAGCGGGCTGTAGAGCAGCGCGGCGATGACCGAGGCGATCAGCACCCGGTACAGCGCGAAGAAATACAGCTCACGCCGCGGAATCGATTCGATGCGGTCGATCAATGAAGCACTGGGTGACACGCCGGAACTCCCCTTCTGGCTGCCTGGGTCTGGACGCTGCGGCGGGCCTGCCCGGCGTCCCCTGAGGCCGGGCGGGCACGTCGCTTCGATGTAGCCTGCGGTGGAAGCAGCAGGGCAAGCCCGACTCTACACACCTTGGTCGGCCAGTATAGGGCCCCAGGCAGGGCGCCGCCGGAGCCGCCCGGATCGCGCATTTGGCCCGGGATGGATACCGGTGGCCAGTGGGCCGCCGGGCGCAACTGCCTGAATGACGGCGGAAATCTGGCCGGGTCTGGCGTTTTGTACAGACTTCTTTGCGCCCCGGCGCCGGCTCGGCCACAATAGTGGGCCCGCCGCGGTCCATGCCGGCGCCCCGCCGGGGCCCTGAGGAATTGCGTGCGGTCGTTCCTATTCCCACGGTGACGCATGAATTTCCACGAATACCAGTCAAAACAACTGCTTGCCGAGTACGGCATCCCGGTCCCGGCCGGCAAGGTCGCTGCGACCCCGGACGAAGCGGTTGCCGCTGCCAACTCCCTGGGCCAGGGCCCCTGGATGGTCAAGGCGCAGATCCACGCTGGCGGCCGCGGCAAGGCTGGCGGCGTCAAGTTCTGCAAGACCACCGACGACGTGAAGGCCGCTGCGGCCAAGATGCTCGGCACCAAGATGGCCACCTACCAGACCGCAGGCGTTGAACTGCCGGTCAACCTGGTGCTGGTGACCACCGCCGGCGAGATCGTCAAGGAACTGTACCTGTCGGTGCTGGTCGACCGTGGCACCAAGACCATCACCTACATCGCCTCTTCGGAAGGCGGCGTGGAAATCGAGCAGGTTGCTGCTGAAACCCCGGAGCTGATCCACTCGCTGAACGTCGATTTCGTCGAAGGCGTGCAGGGTTACCACGGCCGTGATTTCGGCTTCAAGCTGGGCCTGACTGCCAAGCAGGCCGGCCAGTTCGCCAGCATCATGGTGAACCTGTACCGCCTGTTCAACGAAAAGGACCTGGCCCTGGTTGAAATCAACCCGCTGGCCATCCTGGACGACGGCAACCTGTACGCGCTGGACGGCAAGTTCGACAGCGACGACAACGCCGCGTTCCGCCAGAAGGCCCTGGTCGCCATGCGCGACAAGACCCAGGAAGATCCGACCGAAGTGATCGCTTCGGAGCTGGACATCAACTACGTCACCATGGACGGCAACATCGGCTGCATGGTGAACGGCGCCGGCCTGGCCATGGCCACCATGGACGTCATCAAGCTCAACGGCGGCGAGCCGGCGAACTTCCTGGACGTGGGCGGCGGTGCCAACAAGCAGCGCGTCATCGAAGCGTTCAAGCTGATCCTGTCCTCGGACAAGGTTGAAGGCATCTTCGTCAACATCTTCGGCGGCATCGTCCGCTGCGACATGATTGCCGAAGGCATCATCGCCGCCGTGAAGGAAGTGGGCGTCAAGGTTCCGGTCGTGGTGCGCCTGGAAGGCACCAACGTGGAAGAAGGCAAGCAGCTGCTGCGCGACAGCGGCATGGCCATCATCCCGGCTGACAACATCAACGATGGCGCCAAGAAGATCGTTGAAGCTGTCAAGAACGCTGCCTGATTCGACACCAAGGAATTCCCATGTCTGTTTTGATTAACAAGAACACCAAGGTGATCGTGCAGGGCTTCACCGGCCAGCAGGGCACCTTCCACGCCACTCAGATGATCGAGTACGGCACCCAGGTTGTTGGCGGCGTGACCCCGGGCAAGGGGGGCACCACCCACATCGATCTGCCGGTCTTCAACACCGTTGCCGATGCCGTGCAGAGCACCGGCGCCAACGCTTCGGTCATCTACGTGCCGCCGCCGTACGCGGCCGACGCGATCCTGGAAGCCGCAGCTGCCGGCATCAAGGTCATCGTCTGCATCACCGAAGGCATCCCGGTGCTGGACATGCTGCGCGTCAAGAACGTGCTGACCCGTTCGCATCCGGACACCGTGCTGATCGGGCCGAACTGCCCGGGCGTCATCACCCCGGGCGAGTGCAAGATCGGCATCATGCCGGGCCACATCCACCAGCCGGGCAAGATCGGCATCGTGTCGCGTTCGGGCACCCTGACCTATGAAGCGGTCAAGCAGACCACCGAAGTCGGCCTGGGCCAGTCCACCTGCATCGGCATCGGTGGTGACCCGATCAACGGCCTGAACTTCGTCGACTGCCTGAAGCTGTTCAACGAAGACCCGCAGACCGAAGGCATCATCATGGTTGGCGAAATCGGCGGCGACGCCGAGGAAGCCGGCGCCGAGTACATCAAGAACCACGTGAAGAAGCCGGTCGTCGGTTTCATCGCCGGTGCGTCGGCTCCGGCCGGCAAGCGCATGGGCCACGCCGGTGCGATCGCCTCGGGCGGCAAGGGCACTGCCGAAGGCAAGTTCGCCGCCATGGAAGCTGCCGGTGTTGTCACCGTCCGCTCGCCGGGCGACCTGGGCGCTGCCATCGCCAAGCTGGTGAAATAAGATCGACTGCCTCCGGCAGACGATGCTGTAGAGCCGGCCGCTGGCCGGCTGCTTGAACACAGAAAGGCCGCCTCCGGGCGGCCTTTCTGCGTCTGGTGTGGGGCCAGATCCCTTTTGCTGCGCAAAACGGATCTGACCCCGGCGTTACAATGGCGGCATTGCAACCACAGGCTGGAATCCCATGGCTTCGATCCGCATCGCGATGGCGCAGTTCGACTTCCCGGTCGGCGATGTCGCCGGCAACACCGAGCGCATCATCGAGATGATCGGCCAGGCGCGCGACGAGTACGGCGCCGAGCTGGTGATGTTCCCCGAGCTGGCGGTGAGCGGCTACCCGCCGGAAGACCTGCTGCTGCGCCCGGGCTTCCTGTACGAGTGCGAGCAGGCGATGGCCCGCATCGCTGCCGCCTGCCGCGGCATCACCGCCGTGGTCGGCTGGCCGCAGGCGGCTGGCGCGGTGGTCTACAACGCCGCCAGCGTGCTGCGTGACGGCCTGGTCGAGCAGACCTACCGCAAGCGTGAGCTGCCCAACTACGCCGTGTTCGACGAGCGCCGCTACTTCGATGTCGATCCGGATGGCGGCAGCTGCGTGTTCGAGGTCAACGGTATTCCGGTTGGCCTGCTGATCTGCGAGGACCTGTGGTTTGCCGAGCCGCTGGCCGACACCATGCGCGCCGGTGCGCAGCTGGTGGTGGTGCCGAATGCTTCGCCGTACGAGCGTGGCAAGCATGCCCAGCGCGACGCCGTGCTGGCTGCACGTACCCGCGAGAGCGGGGCGGCGATCGCCTATCTCAACGTGGTTGGCGGCCAGGACGCGCTGGTGTTCGATGGCGCCTCGGTGGTGGCCGACGGTGATGGCACGGTGCACCCGGCCGCTGCTGCCTTCGTCGACCAGTGGCTGGTGGTGGAGTACGACGGCGCCAGCCGCCGCTTCATGCCGCACGTGTGGATGGACGACGGCGACGAGAGCATGGACGCGCTGGCCTGGCGCGCGGTGACCCGTGGCATCCAGGACTACTGCCGCAAGAACGGCTTCAAGAAAGTGTGGCTGGGCCTGTCCGGCGGCATCGACTCGGCGATCGTGCTGGCCATGGCGGTCGACGCGATGGGCGCGGAGAACGTAACCGCCGTGCGCCTGCCGTCGCGCTACACCGCGGGCCTGTCCAACGACCTGGCGGCCGAGCAGTGCCAGGCGCTGGGCGTGAAGCTGGAGGCGGTGTCGATCGAGCCGGCGTTCAAGGGCCTGATGGAAGCGTTGGCGCCGATGTTCGAGGGCACCGCGCCGGACGTGACCGAAGAGAACCTGCAGTCGCGCAGCCGCGGGGTGATCCTGATGGCGCTGGCCAACAAGTTCGGCGGCTTGCTGCTGACCACCGGCAACAAGAGCGAGTACGCGGTCGGCTACGCCACCATCTACGGCGACATGTGCGGTGGCTATGCGCCGCTGAAGGACCTGTACAAGACCGAAGTGTTCGGCCTGTCCAAGTGGCGCAATACCGTGGGCGGCGCACCGGTGATCCCGCCGGCGGTGATCAGCCGCCCGCCGTCGGCCGAGCTGCGCGAGAACCAGCTGGACCAGGATTCGTTGCCGGCCTATGACGTGCTGGACGGCATCCTGTACCGCTACATCGACCAGGAGCAGTCGCGCACGGAGATCGTGGCGGCCGGCTATGACGCGGCCGTGGTCGACCGCGTGCTGCGGCTGGTGCGCATCAGCGAGTGGAAGCGGCACCAGGCCGCACCGGGGCCGAAGGTCTCGCGCCGGGCGTTCGGCCGCGAGCGTCGTTACCCGATCAGCAACGGCTACAAGGGCTGAGGCAGCGGTTGGCAGGTAATGCCGGCCGCTGGCCGGCAACGTCCTATAGCGCGTATCCACGCATGGCGTGGATCTACTGCATTCGGTAGTGCCGGCCGCTGGCCGGCAACTTCCTGGATCGCGTATCCGGCATGGCGTGGATCTACCGGGCTTCGTCGAGCCGTTGTTCGAGGCCTGCGATCTCCGCAGCGTCGTTGAAGTGGTCGCCCTCCAGTCGTGCACGCACGAACGCCAGGGCATCCGCCGCCGCCGCATCCAGCGTGCCGCGATGATCGACCGGGTAGCGCCGGAACGCGACCGGCTCACCTCGCACGGCCAGGCTTGCGGCGTACAGCAGGGTGGTCAGATAGGGCACGTCGCGGTCCTCGCTGCCATGGGCCAGCATCAGCGGCTGGCTGAAGCCGCGGCGCGGTACACCCAGATAGTCGTACAGCACCGCCCAGATGCCCGGCACGCTGGTCAGTGGTGCAGTAAACATGCTGCCGGTATCGGCGCCGTCCAGCGTGGCGGTCAGTTCGCTCAGGCACTGCTCGCGGGCCACTGCCACACGGGCACGGCCTGCGTCGCTGAGGACGCGGTCGATCTGAGGCGCGGCCTGCAGCAGGCCGTCGAGCAGATACGCGTGATATGCGTTGGGTGCGCCAGGATTGGCGGTGCGGTTGCCGGGATTCATCACCAGCGCGGTCAGTTCGACTGCGGTGGGCGTTCCGGCGGTGAAACTGCCGCGGTACTGCAGGGATGGGCCGCCATGGGAGGCGGCCAGATGGCCTGCTGTCAATGCGGCCGCGCCCCCCTGCGAATATCCGACCGAGACCCAGCGCGGCGACAATGTTGCCGTACCCAGGTACTGGCGGCTGGCCTTGACCATGTCGATGGCGTTGCGCGCCGCGGTACGCACGTGCAGGTAGGCATGATTGCCTGGGCTGCCCAGGCCCTGGTAGTCGGCGGCGGCGACGGCATAGCCCTGGGCCAGGAACACGTCCAGGAAGCGTCCGTCGCGTTCGGCATGGGTGGGGCCGGAGACCGAGGGCGCACAGCGATCCGCAATGCCCTGAGTGCCATGTGCCCAGGACACCACCGGCCACCCGCCCGCAGGCGCTGCGCCGGCGGGCAGGTACAGCAGGCCAGTGCCTTCGGCCAACTGGCCGCGGTGGTCCGGGGTGCGATAGTGCAGCTTGTACGCCTGGGCGGCCTTGGACGGCACCCAGGGCGCGCGATAGGGGGCGGCAGACAGCAGATCGCCCGGTGCGTCCCGCGCGGCGGCCGCGGGCGCCAGGGTCAGCGCCAGCAGGGCGCTGGCGAGAAGGCAGAACAGGAAACGGAAACTACAGGGCCGTGTCGGCATGGGGCGCTCCGTGATGGCCGGTGTGGCCGCAGCGCCGCAGTGTGGACACCCCCCGCCCAGGCGGGGTGCGACCGCCGTCGCAACTGCCAGGGATTCGTAGCATTCCGAGTGTCGTGGTCGATTGGTGCACGAACCATCCACGCATGGCGTGGATCTACCGACAAAGAAAAGGCCCCTTTCGGGGCCCTCTCTTACTTCTTCTCCAGTCGCGCGTTGCGCTGGCCGGTGCTGGCGGACTTCTCGCCGGCGAACGGGTTCAGCTTGCGGATCATCCACGGGTACTTCGGCCACTTGCCTTCCAGCCACGGGTGATTCGGCTGGTTCAGCTGCAGGACGCGACGGGCGTCGTCGGCCAGGGTCTTGTTGCCCAGGTGGGTGTAGGAATCGGCCAGCACGGCCACGGCGTCGTACTGGAAGGCGCTCTGCGGGTAGGTTTCCAGCAGGTAGTTGGCGCGGCCCACGGCCGAGACCCAGGCGCCGCGGCGCATGTAGTACAGGGCGTTGTCCAGCTCGTGCTGGGCGAACACGTCACGCAGCTCCAGCATGCGCTGACGCGCATCGGCGGCGTAGCGGCTGTTCGGGTAACGATCAACCACGATGTTGAAGTCCGAGTACGCCTGGTGCGGCGTGGACAGGTCGCGGCGGCTGGCATCCAGCGACCATACGCGGCGCAGGAAAACCGTACTGCGGTTGGAATTGGCCAGGCCGCGCAGGTAGTACAGGTAGGCGATGTTGCGGTGCGTCGGGTAGGTGCGGATGAAGCGGTCGATGCTGGAGACGGCGTCATCGTGCTTGCCGGCCTTGTACTGGGCGTAGGCGGTTTCGATCATCGCCTGCTCGGTGTACGGGCCGTACGGATACTGGGCCACCAGGCGGCGGAAGCTGGCTTCGGCGCCGCTCCAGTTGCCGCCCTGCATCAGCTTGTGGCTTTTCTCGTACAGCTGTTCGACCGGCACGCCTTCGTCGGGGCGATCACCCTTCTTGGCGCCGCGGTGGCAGCCGGTTGCGGCGATGACCAGCACCAGCAGCAGGGCGGTGAGGCGGACGGGCGCGGAGAGCATGGCGGAGCGTCGGATCATGGGGTCGAGGCGGGACGCGGCTGGAATACGAAGGGTCGATGATAGCCTAGTGTCCTGTCCAGCGACTGAAACCGGCCGCCGGGACCCCAAAATTTCAAAGAATGCCCCCTGCCATGTCTGAACAACCCTCTGAATCGGCCCGCCAGGCCATCGTCCCCGACACCGCTGCCGGCCGTCGTTTCGATGCCGTCGTGGCCGAACTGTTCCCCGAATATTCGCGTTCGCGCCTGACCGAGTGGATCAAGTCCGGTGACGTCCTGCTGGACGGCGCCCAGGTGCGCCCGCGCGATCCGCTGCGCGGCGGCGAGGTGGTGACCCTCCATGTGGTGCTGGAAACCCAGACCGACGCCCAGCCGGAGGACATCCCGCTGGACGTGCTGTTCGAGGACGAGCATGTGCTGGTGATCAACAAGCCGGTCGGCCTGGTGGTCCACCCCGGCGCCGGCAACCACAGCGGCACCCTGGTCAACGCGCTGCTGTTCCGCGACCCGTCGGTGGCGGTGCTGCCGCGCGCGGGCATCGTGCACCGCCTGGACAAGGACACCAGCGGCGTGATGGTGGTGGCCAAGACCCTGGAAGCGCAGACTGCATTGGTCGAGCAACTGGCGGCCCGTGACGTGCACCGCCAGTACCTGGCCATCGTGATGGGCGCGCTGGTGGCAGGCGGTACCGCCGATGCCCCGATCGACCGTCACCCGCGCGACCGGCTGAAGATGGCGGTGCGCGAAGACGGCAAGGAAGCGGTGACCCACTACCGCCTGCGCGAGCGCTTCCGTGCGCACACCGCGCTGGAGTGCCGCCTGGAAACCGGCCGTACCCACCAGATCCGCGTGCACATGGCACACGTGCGCCATCCGATCATCGGCGACCCGCTGTACGGCGGTGCGCTGAAGCTGCCCAAGGGTGCCAGCGACGAGCTGGTGGCCGCGCTGCGCGGCTTCAAGCGCCAGGCCTTGCACGCCGAGACCCTGGAGTTCATGCATCCGATCACCGGTGAGCCGGTGCGCAATACCGCGCCGGTGCCGGAGGACATGCTGCACCTGATGAAGGTGCTGCGCGAAGACAGCGAAGCCTTCGCCGCCCGCGAGCGGGATCGCTGGTGATGGCCGCCGCGCTGCCGTTGCTGCAGGCGGACTGGCCGGCGCCGGCAGGCGTCCATGCGCTGACCACGCGCCGGCATGGCGCGGGCATCTCGCCGGCGCCGTTCGCGCAGTTCAACCTCGGCAACCGGCACGCGGCCGATGGTGATACCCCGGCCAACGTGGAGCACAACCGCCAGCTGCTGCAGCAGGGGCTGGCGCTGCCGTCGGCACCGCACTGGCTGCGCCAGGTGCACAGCAGCACCGTGCTGCGCTTCACCGCGCCGCCGGTGGCTGGCGCCAGCGAACCGGTGGCCGACGCCGCGGTGACTTCGGTGCCGGGCGTGGTGCTGGCGATCCTGACCGCCGACTGCCTGCCGGTGGTGTTTGCCGCGGCCGATGGCAGCGAGGTGGGCGCGGCCCATGCCGGCTGGCGTGGACTGGCTGACGGCATGCTGGAGGCCACGGTGGCCGCCCTGCAGACGCCGCCGGCGCAGCTGCGGGCCTGGCTGGGCCCGGCCGCCGGGCCGTCCGACTATGAGATCGGCGAGGAGGTCTATCACGCCTTCGTCGGCCATGATCCGGCCGCCGAAGCGGCGTTCGTGGCGACCCGGCCGGGCCACTGGAAGGTGGACCTGTTCGCGCTGGCGCGGCAGCGGTTGCAGGCGGCGGGGATGGACCCGGCGCAGGTGTATGGCGGCACGGTGTCGACCATGGCCGATCCTGACCTGTATTCGCACCGGCGCGACCGTCGTACCGGGCGCATGGCGACCCTGGCCTGGATCGCGCCCTGACCACGCCGCTGTTCGCGCGCATGCTGGGGCCGGCCTTCGCCACCCTGGCAGCGCCGGTGCAGGCGCTGCATGGCGCGCCGTTGCCCTGCCGCTACGTGGGGCAGGCGCGCATCGTGCGGGGGCGGCACTGGCTGGTGCCGCTGCTGGCCACGTTGGCGCGGTTGCCGAAGGACGGCGACGCGCTGCCCACCGAAGTGGCGTTCAGTGCACGCGGGCAGGGCGAGCAGTGGGCGCGGCGGTTTGGCCGCTGGCCGATGGTGTCGCGGCTGTGGGCGCACGAAGGGCTTCTGCGCGAGCAGTTGGGCGCGGTGCGCTTCGAGTTCGCGTTGCAGGCCCGCGAGGGTGGCATCGACTGGTCGGTGCGGCGGGTCTGGGCGTTCGGGCTGCTGCCGCTGCCGACGCGTTGGTTTGTCGGTGTGCGCTGCCGTGAAGCCTGGCGCGGCGAGCGTTACACTTTCCTGGTCGATGTGACGCTGCCCTGGGCCGGAGCCCTGATCCGCTATGAAGGCTGGCTCGAACCACAGTGACGGCGCCGCCGGGACTGGCAGCGCGGTGATCGTGTTCGACGGCGTGTGCGCACTGTGCAACCGCTGGGTGCGCTTTCTGCTGCGTTTCGACCGCAAGGGGCGCTACCGTTTTGCGGCGATGCAGGGCGAGCGGGGGAGTGCGCTGCTGCGTTCGCACGGGTTGGACCCGCAGGACCCCGCGTCGTTCCTGCTGCTGGACGCGCAGGGCGCCTGGATCGATACCGATGCCATCCTGCGCGTACTGGCCGGGCTGGACGGCGCCTGGCGCCTGACCGGCGTGCTGCGGATGGTGCCGCGCGGCTGGCGTGATGCCGCGTATCGCGCGCTGGCGCGCAACCGCTACCGATGGTTCGGGCGGAACGACGCCTGTCATCTGCCCGCACCGGAGCAGGCAGCGCGATTCCTGGATTGAAGAAAAAGGGGACGGAGGGGATTAAGTCGTTTGTGCACAAACGACTTAATCCCCTCCGTCCCCTTTTTTCTCAGCCTTCCAGTGCGTCCAGGTAGCTGCGCCGCCAGTGGTTGATGTCGTAGGTGCGCAGGTGCTCCATCATGGCGTGCCAGCGCTCCTTGCGCTTGCGCAGCGACATCGTCGCCGCGGTGGCGATGGCGTCGGCAACGCCATCCAGGTCGTGCGGGTTCACCAGCAGTGCCTGCTTGAGTTCGTCGGCGGCGCCGGCCAGCAGCGACAGCACCAGCACGCCCGGGTCCTCCGGGTCCTGCGAGGCCACGTATTCCTTGGCCACCAGGTTCATGCCATCACGCAGCGGCGTGACCAGCCCCACCGCCGCTGCACGGTAGAAACCGGTGAGGGTGGCATGGGTGAAGTTCTGGTTGACGTAGCGCAGCGGCGTCCAGTCCGGCTCGGCGTGGCCGCCGTTGATGTGGCCGGCGATCTGCTCCAGCTGGCTGCGCAGCTGCCGGTACTCGGTGACATCACCGCGCGAGACGGGGGCGATCTGCAGGTAGGTCAGCGACCCGCGCTGGTCGGGATGGCGCTCAAGATACCGTTCAAAGCCGAGGAAGCGCTCGGGCAGGCCCTTGGAATAATCCAGGCGATCAACGCCGATCGCCAGTTGGCGATCACGCAGGCTCGCGCGCAGGTTCTTTACGGCGGCCTTGGTGGCGGCGGTACCGGCCTGGCGCGCGATCAGCTCGGTGTCGATGCCGATCGGGAACGCCGCCGCGCGGAAACGACGCCCGCCCGGTGCCTCCAGCTCGCCGTTGGCGAGTACCCGACCGCCGCCGAACAGGCGCAGGTAGGTCTGGAAGCGATCGGCATCGCGCTGGGTCTGGAAGCCCACCAGGTCATACGCGTAGAGCGCGGAGAACAGCCGCAGGTGGTCGGGCATCGCCTGCAGCAGGTCGGCCGAGGGCATCGGGATGTGCAGGAAGAAGCCGATGCGGCAGCCGATGCCACGCTCGCGCAGCAGTGCGCCAAGCGGGATCAGGTGATAGTCGTGGATCCAGACGATGTCATCCTCGCGAAGCAAGGGCGCGAGCTTGTCGGCGAACAGTGCGTTGACCTTGTGGTAGGTCTCGCGGGTGGCACGGTCGTAGTCGACCAGATCCAGGCGGAAGTGCAGCAGCGGCCACAGCGTGCGGTTGGCAAAGCCGTTGTAGTAGCCGTCCACCTCGCGCTTGCTCAGGTCCATGGTGACGTAGTCGATGTCACCGTCTTTCTGCCGGTGCAGCGTGCCGCTGCCGTCCTTTACCGTCTTGCCGCTCCAGCCGAACCACAGGCCGCCGCGTTCCTTCAGGGCGGCCAGCAGGCCGACCGCCAGGCCGCCGGCGCGGTTCTCGCCGGGTACGGCCACACGATTTGAAACCACCACCAGACGACTCACGATGCCTCCTGCCAGGACCGCGACAGGCGCATCGCGGCAGTGATCAGGCCGACGTGCGAATAGGTCTGCGGGAAATTGCCCCAGGCCTCGCCGCTGTCGAAGGCCAGATCCTCCGACAGCAGGCCCAGGTGGTTGCGCTGCTTCAGCAGCAGCTCGAACATCTCGCGCGCCTCGTCCATGCGCCCGATCGCCGCCAGCGCATCGATGTACCAGAACGTGCAGATGGTGAAGCTGGTCTCCGGCTCGCCGAAGTCATCCGGCGCGACATAGCGGTACAGCGAATTGCCATGCTTGAGGTCGCGGCCGATCGCATCGACGGTGGCGATGAAGCGGGCATCCATCGCATCGATGAAGCCGATGTCGGCCAGCAGCAGGAGCGAAGCGTCCAGGCGATGGCCGCCGAAGGTATCGGTGAAGTGGCCCAGTTCCTCATTCCAGGACTCGGCCATGATGCGCGCATGGATGGTGTCGGCGCGCTCGCGCCAGTAGTGTGCACGGTCATCGCGCTTCAGGCGCACGGCGATCTTGCACAGGCGGTCGCAGGCGGCCCAGCACATCGCGCTGGTGTAGGTGTGTACCTCGGTGCGGCCACGGAACTCCCACAGGCCCGCATCGGGCACGTCATGCAGGGCGAAGGCCTGTTCGCCCAGCGGTTCGAGGCGGGCGAATGTGTGCGCGTCGCCGGGATCCTGCAGGCGGCGGTCGAAGAACAGCTGCGTGGAGGCCAGCACCACGCTGCCGTAGACATCGTGCTGGCGCTGCACCCAGGCCAGGTTGCCGCGGCGTACCGGGCCCATGCCGCGGTAGCCGGACAGGCTGGGCACTTCGTCTTCGTCCAGCTTGGCTTCAAAGCCGATGCCATACAGCGGCTGCAGCGTGCCGTCGGTGGTGGCCAGGTTGAAGATGTAGCCGAGGAACTGTTCCATCGTGCGCGTTGCGCCGAGACGGTTCAGCGCCCGCACCACGAAAGCTGCGTCACGCAGCCAGCAGTAGCGGTAGTCCCAGTTGCGCACGCTGCCGGGTGCTTCTGGAATGGAAGTGGTCATTGCCGCGATGATCGCGCCGCTGTCCTCGTACTGGCACAGCTTCAACGTGATCGCACTGCGGATGACCGCGTCCTGCCACTCCAGTGGAATGGACAGGTAGCGCACCCATTCGCGCCAGTAGTCGCGGGTGCGCTGGAAGGCTTCCTGCACGTAGCCGCTGATCGACCGGTTGAGTGACTCATCCACGCCCAGGATCAGGTGGATGGGATGGTTGAGCACGAACGGCAGGCCGTCGCGCACGAAGCGCACCGGCACATCGGTGGTCAGCCGCAGCACGTGCTCCGGCAGGATCCAGCGCACATGGTTGCTGCCCCAGGTCGACTCTGGCACGCGTGCGCCCCAGTCGGCCAGCGGGCGCGCACGCACGGTGATGCGCGGGCTGCCAGCCAGCGGACGCACCTGGCGGATCAGGCTGACCGGCCGGTAGAAGCGGTCGTTCTGCCGCCAGCGGGGGGCGAAATCCAGGATTTCCAGTTCGCCGCCGTGCGCGTCGCGGAGCACCGTGCGCAGGATCGCCGTGTTGGTGAGGTATTCCTGCTCGCTGCTGGCGAAGTCTTCCAGCTCGATGGCGAAGTCGCCACCGGTCTGCTGGTTGGGGCCGAGCAGCGCACAGAAGGTAGGGTCGCCGTCGAAGGTGGGCAGGCAGCTCCAGACAACGCGGGCACGTTTGTCGACCAGGGCGCCGAAGCTGCCGTTGCCGACCACGCCCAGATCAAGATCGGGTTGGGTCATCACGCGGTACATCTCGGTTGCGGCCGTGGGGGGTGGCCGGGTCAATAGGCATTCTCACGCAGCCAGGCGTGCACGCTGCGTATGTCGGGCAGCGCGAACACCGCCGCGCTGGGTTCACGTTCACCCACCAGCACGCTCCAGCCATGCTGGCTGTTGGCGGCATCGAAGCCGAATTCATCGGTGAGGTCGTCACCGAGAAACACCGGCAGGCGGCCGCGGAAGGGCAGGTACTGCATCATCCGGCGCACGGCACGGCCCTTGTCGGTGCCGACGGGCACGAACTCGACCACATGGTCGCCGGGTTGCAGGCGGTAACTGGCGCGGCCCCGCACGTGGCGATCGGCGAAGGCGCGCACATCACTTGCCGCGTGCGGCGCACCGCGCCAATGCAGGGCCAGGCCGACGCCCTTGTCTTCCACCAGCACGCCGGGATGGCCGTGGGCAAAGCGCATCGCCTGCTGGTGCAGCGCGTGCAGCCACTCGGCGGTGTCGTCGTCGTGTTCGTCGCGCAGCACACGACCATCCTCGCCGCGCAGTTCGTGCCCATGCAGGCCGGCGGCAGGCAGCTGGAGGGGAGCGAACAGCTGGTCCAGCTGTTCAAGCGGTCGGCCACTGACCAGTGCCACGGCGCCTTCCAGGCGGTCACTGATGCGGCCGATGGCTTCGCGCACATCCGGCAGGAGCTGCACGGCATCCGGTCGTGCCGCGAATTCGATGAGGGTGCCATCGACATCGAGGAACAACGCACAGGCGTCGTCCAGCAATGGCGGTGGCGGACGCAGGGGGAGCGGTTCAGCCATGACGACCAGCCTGCCAGCCTGGGCGTGTACGTGGGGTCGAGGGCAGGCTGCGGATCAGCTTCGGTGGGTGCCGACCGTTGGTCGGCACGGCAGGTCAGCCTGCATCCAGCCCAAACAGCGCGGACCAACGGTCCGCACCCACCCAAAGCAGATCCGCACCCGGATCACGAAGTTGCCGGCCAGCGGCCGGCACTACCGTGTCGTGCGGACCACGGTCCGCACCCACCCAATGCGATCAGAACGTATAGCGGACGCGGCCGTAGTAGTACGCGCCGTTGCTGCCGATCGGCGACAGCACGTCGTACGGCAGGTTGCCGAAGTAGTGGATATCGCTGTTGGATCGATCCGGGTAGTTGTCGGTCAGGTTCTGGCCGCCGATGGCCACGCTCCATTGCGGGGTAATGCGGTACTCGACTTCGGCATCCAGCTGCCATTCGGCCTGGTAGGTCTGGCGCGGGATGTAGCCATCACCGAAGTTGAACACCCGGGTGGCGCTGCCGTAACGGTTCACGCGGGTGCTCAGCGACCAGTGGTCGTTGCTCCAGGCGGCCGAGAAGCTGCCACGCGTGCGCGGGGTGGCATCGGTCAGGGTGTTGGTCTCCTCGATGCCGAACAGTACGTAGTCCGGGTTCAGCGCGCGCAGCTGCGCCGGCGTGGCCAGCACATTCTTCAGCGTGGTCTTGGTGTAGGCGTAGGTGCCGGTCAGCAGCAGCTGGCCATCGCCCAGCGACTGCCGCCAGTTGCTTACCAGCTCGGCGCCACGGGTGCGGGTATCGGCGGCATTGACGAAGAAGCTGGCGCTCTGCAGGCCACTGACGCCGTAGCTGGCGGCCACGTAATCGGTCAGCGCATCGCCGGTGATGCTCTCCGACAGCGCGATGCGGTCGTCGATATCGATCTGGAAGAAGTCCAGCGACAGGTCGAAATGCTCGCCGATGCGGCTGGTGAAGCCCAGCGAGGTGTTGATCGACTTCTCCGGCTTCAGGTTCTGCGCACCCAGGCCACGCGCGATCGGATTGTTGACCGACAGCAGCCGGCCCTGCACCAGCTGGCCGCCGGCGTTGTAGCCGGTGGAGGTGGATTCGTAGCCGATCTGCGCCAGCGACGGAGCGCGGAAATTGTTGGAGATGGCACCGCGCAGTGCGAACGCCGGGGTGAATTCGTAGCGCAGGCCGAGCTTGCCGGTCAGTTCGCCGCCAAAGTCGTCGTTGTGCTCGTAGCGCGCGGCCAGGTCGGTGGAGAACTTCTCGCCGAACTGGCTGGACAGGCTGGCATAGGCGCTGGCCACGTCGCGCGACAGGGTGGCGGCGTCCTGTGGGGTCAGGCCGCCACCGGCCTGCGAGCCGGTCGGGCGGTCGGTGTACGGGCCCGCCGCATAGCTGGCCGGGTCGCCGGGGCGGGTCTGGTAGCGCTCATGGCGCGCTTCCACGCCCAGGCCCAGCGTGTGGCTGATGCTGTCGCTCTGGGTGAACACGCGGCTCAGATCGAGGTTGCCCACGGCCTGCGCGTACTCGTAGTCGGCGGTCTTGAAGCGGGTCGGGCTGGTCGGGCCCAGCGATGCGTTGAGCGAATCACGCAGGCGGTAGGTGAAGTCGTTCTGGCCGTAATCCAGGCTGCTGTCGTAGCTCCACTCGCCCCACTGGCCGCGCACGCCGGCCACGGCCTGTACGTCGCGGTTCTCGCCTTCGGAGATCGGTCGGTAGCCGTTCGGATAGACCTGCTTCCAGTTGGCATCGCCATCGGGATAGCGGAAGTAGTTGGCGCCTTCGGTATCGCGCTGGTTGAAGGTGCCGAACGCGTAGAACGTCGAGGTCTGGCCCACCGGAATCTCGGTGTTCAGCCACAGGTTGATGTCCTTGCTCTTGCCATCGCCCAGCACGTAGTTGCGCTTGCCCTGCAGCGCCAGGTTGTCCGGCGTCTGGTCCCACGGCGGAATCTGGTCGAAGCCGGCGCGGTTGGTGCCGTTGCGGTGCTTGTATTCCAGGCCGACGCGCAGGAAGCCGCCGTCCTCGCCCAGCGAAGTACCGACCTTGGCGCTGATGTTGCCGGTCTGGCCGTCGGTGAGGGTGCGGCCGATCGGCTTGAGGTCGGTGTGGTTGGCACCGTAGCTGGCCTCGATCTCGCCACCGTCGCCGCCGTTGTCGAGGATCACGTTGATCACGCCGGCCACGGCGTCCGATCCGTAAAGCGCACCGGCACCATCGCGCAGCACTTCGATGCGCTTGATCGCGCTGACCGGGATCGCATTGAAATCGACCGGGGTGGTGCCCTTGCCGATCTTGCTGTCGGTGTTGACCAGTGCGGTGTGGTGGCGGCGCTTGCCGTTGACCAGCACCAGCACCTGGTCGGGGGACAGGCCACGCAACTGTGCGGCGCGCACGTGGTCGGCGCCACCGGAGTTGGATTGGCGCGGGAAGTTGAACGACGGCAGCAGCGCCTGCAGCGCGCTGCCCAGTTCACCGTTGACCACGCCGGCCTTGCGGATGTCCTCGGCGGTGAGCACATCCACCGGCGAGGTGGATTCGAGCACGGTGCGGTCGGCGGCGCGGGTGCCGGTGACGATCACGGTGTCCAGGTTGGTGGCGTCCTGGGCCAGGACCGGGACGGCAGCGGAGGAAAGCACGAGGGCGATGGCGAGGCCGAGCGGCGACGCGGGCAGGCGGGCGGACATGGGGGCTCCAGCAACAACGACGACGGGGAAGGGGGAGATAGTTTCACTTACATCCATCCGGATGAAGCGATATATTATCTTCGCGTGATGGCCGGTGCCGATGCAAGTCCCTGCCGGTCCGGCATGAGCTGATGCCCGGTTGGCATCAGCACGCCGGGCCAGTGGCGCTGTACGCTGCCGGCTCGCCCTGTTCCCCTTCCCCGGAGCTGTACCGATGAAACACCTTGGCCTCGTCTTCGCCGTGCTGCTGGCCACCAGTGGCTGCGCCAGCCTCTCTTCGCAGGCGCCCAGCGCCTATGCCACGGCCACCACCGCCGAACTGAAGGGCGATGCCGCGCGTCCGTCCGCCGGCCACGGCTGGGTGCGCAGCGAGCTGTACTTCGGCGTAGGCGAAGAGCAGGGCGCCGGCAACCGCCCGCAGGCCGATACCATCAGCGACGCGCAGTGGCGCGCCTTCCTTGACAAGGAAGTAACGCCGCGCTTCCCGGACGGCCTGACCGTGTTTGATGCCTACGGCCAGTGGCTGTTCCGCGGCGATGCCGCGCCCAACCGCCTGCGCACCAAGGTGCTGGTGGTGCTGCACGAGGACACCCCGCAGCGCCGCGCCGACATCGAGGCGATCCGCCTGGCGTGGAAGCAGCAGACCAAACATCAATCGGTGCTGTGGTCGCGGCAGCCGGTCGAGGTATCGTTCTGAGTTGAAGGTGCCGCCGCGGTGCTGCAGGGAGCAATGATGAACTACAGGGAATGCCTGCTGGGCCTGGCATTGGCAGGCGTACTGGCACCGACGGCGCAGGCGGGTGGGGACGACGGCGAAACGCTGCGCTTCCAAGTGGCCGCGCACGTGCAGGCGCACGCCGATCCCCAGCAGGACGGCAGCATCGCGGTGCAGCTGTCACCGTCAGGCAAGCGCCAGACGCTTGAGGGCGCGGCCGATGCCGACGGCAATTCGCGATGGTCGCTCGAGGATGTCGATTTCGATGGCTACCCGGAACTGGTCGCGCGCGCCTCGGTGGGCATGGTCAACGAAGCGGTGACGGTGTACCGCTTCGATCCGGCCAGTGCCGGGTTCCGCGCGCTGCAGGCCGATACCCACGGCAAGGACAGTTGCGGTGACCTGATGGGGCTGACGGTCGACCGTCCGAGCCGCACGCTGACCAGCAGCTGCCGCAGCGGCCCGATGTGGTACACCGACCAGTACCGGTTTGCAGGCGCGAAGCTCTATCTGTACCGCGCCGAGAGCGTGCTGATGCTGGGCGATACGTTGAACGCCGCGCTGCAGTGGGAACAGACCGGCGAGCAGGGCCCGCTTGCCGTCTGGCGCACCTATGATGCCGCCGGCCGGGTGCTGGAAAGTGCCATCGCCGATGGCCTGGGTGCACCGCCGGATGGACCGTTGCGTGGCCAGCAGGCCACCGTGGTACCCGCGCGGCTGTTCCTGTTCGATCGACCCGGCGCATCCAGCACCAGGCGTTACCTGGTGCAGGGAGACCGCGTGGAGATGCTGGATGAACAGGATGGCTGGGTGAAGCTGCGCTACCGCAACCCGAAGGAGGGCGCGGTGGAGGGCTGGATCAACGTCAACGATTGACTCGATCTCCGCCGGTAGTTTGCCTATCGAGGTGATGTGCGCCTTGCCCACGGAGGCATCACTTCTTCGGGTCTAGCCTCGGATGCTCTCCCCTCGAGGATGTATCCGATGAGCAAGCGCGTTGCCGAGATCGTTGTCGATACCCTGCAGCAGGCGGGCGTCCGCCGCTGTTACGGCATCGTTGGCGATACCTTGAATCACGTCACCGATGCCCTGCACCGCAGTGAAATCGACTGGGTACATGTACGCCACGAAGAAGTGGCCGCCTTCGCTGCCGGCGCCGATTCGCTGGTGAGCGGCGAGTTGACCGCCTGTGCGGGTTCTTGCGGTCCCGGTGGCCTGCACTTCATCAACGGCGTCTTCGAGAGCAATCGCAACCGTGCACCGATGGTACTGATCGCCAGCCAGGTGGTGACCAGTGAGCTGGGCATGGAATTTCCGCAGGAAGTGGACTTCAAGGCGGTGTATGCCAGTTGTTCGGTGTTCTGCGAGCAGGTGCACAGCCCGGAGCAGGCGCGGCGCGTCGTGGCCCTGGCCTGCCAGGCCGCGATCAGCCGCCGTGGCGTGGCGGTGGTGATCCTGCCGGCCGACATCAGCCAGGCCGAGGTGAAGCACGATGTGCCGTTCTCGGTTCACTACACCCAGCCGGTGCTGCGCCCGTCCGATGCCGAGCTGCAGCGCATCACCGAACTGCTGGGGCAGGGCAAGCGCATCGGCATCTATGCCGGTGCCGGTTGCCAGGGCGCACACGCGCAGCTGCTGGAGCTGGCCCGGCGCCTGCAGGCGCCCATCGCGCATACCTCGCGCGCCAAGGATTTCGTCGAGCCGGACAACCCGTACAACATGGGCATGACCGGCATCTTCGGCATCGAATCCGGCTTCCACACGCTGATGGAGTGCGACACGCTGCTGCTGCTCGGCGCCGATTTCGCCTGGGGCCAGTTCTACCCGGACAAGGCCACGATCATCCAGGTCGACCGCGATGGCAGTCACCTCGGCCGCCGCCACCCGGTGAGCCTTGGCGTGGTCGGTGACATCGCACCGACGCTGGACGCGCTGCTGCCGATGCTGCCGCCGCGCCAGGACAGCAGTTTCCTGGACGAGTGCATCGGGCGTCGCGACAAGGCGCTGAAGAAGCGCGAACAGGAAGAACAGCCGGGCGAGGGTGAATTGATCCACCCGCAGCATCTGACGGCATTGCTGTCGAGGCATGCCAGCGACGATGCGCTGTTCACCGCCGACGGGGGTTCGCCGATGGTGTGGGTGCTGCGCCATATCCGCGTCAACGGCCGCCGCCGCACGCTGACCAGCCTGCTGCACGGCACGATGGCCAACGCGATGCCGCAGGCGCTGGGCCTGCAGAAGGCCTTCCCCGGCCGGCAGGTGATCTCGCTGTCCGGTGATGGTGGCCTGGCGATGCTGCTGGGTGACCTGCTCACGGCAGTGCAGGAGAACCTGCCGATCAAGGTGGTGGTGTTCAACAATGGTTCGCTGAACTTCGTCGAGCTGGAGCAGAAGGTGGAGGGCCTGCTGGACAACTACACCGACCTGAAGAACCCGGACTTCGGCCGCCTGGCCGAGGTCATCGGCTTCCACGGCCGCACGGTGACCCGCAGCGAGGATCTGGAAGAGGCGGTGCTGGATTTGCTGTCCCAGCGCGGCCCGGCGCTGCTGGACGTGCATACCAGCCGCGCGGAGCTGGTGATGCCGCCGCAGATCGAGGCCAAGCAGGTGGCCGGTACGGCGTTGTACGCGGCCAAGGCAGTGTTGAACGGCCGCTTCGACGACGTGAAGCATCTGCTGGTGGACAACTTCCTGAAGAAGTAGAGGGTTGGTCGATGCAGGGCTGCGCCCTGCACCCGCGGTAGTGCCGGCCGCTGGCCGGCCACTCAGAAGCAACGGCGGCCATCCGTGTGGTAGGTGTCGACCTTGGTCGACACGGTAGATCCACGCCATGCGTGGATGAACGAACGAATGATCGAAATAATCTTCTGTAGAGCCGAGCCATGCTCGGCTCAGAGCCTTCGCGTACAGCGGGCGAGCATGGGCTCGGCACTGCAGCGAGAGCCTGCCTTGGCTTTGGATCTTTTGATCTTCTTCCGTGGCTGCCGCGCGCAGGAAACTGTCAGGGGTCGGTCGGGTGGGCTGCGCAGGACCGTTGGCGCCATGGATGGCGCCATCGAGCCCCCGTGGGTGAGGGCGCTTTGCTTGCGAAGCACTGCTTCGCAAGGCCCGAACGCACAGCCGCCAGCGGCTGGGCCGGTCTGGGGATTTACGGCGTGTCCTGCGCAGCCCCCCCGACCGGCCGAACTCGCAATGCCAGTCGACTAACAGTCGACTCTACCCGCGACCAGCCACGAGGGGCCCCGCCGTTGGCTGGAACCCATCATTCCACGACGGAATTGGCGCGCCGGCCTCGCTGGGCCTACCATCGGCGCTCCCCACCCCCACCGCCCCTTCCATGTCCGCTCCCGCTTCCGCCGTACCGCGTCGCTGGTTCGTCGCCGGCGACTTCAACGGCTTCTTCGGCCTGGTCGTCGACAACCTCTCCATCCTCGGCTTCATCGCCATGGCCCTGGTCGGGATCTTCCAGTTCCCCGCCGACGTGGTGTTCGGCCGAATGTTCCCCGGCACCGCCTTTGGCGTGCTGGTCGGCAACCTGCTGTACACCCTGATGGCGCGCCGGCTGGCGGCACGTACCGGCCGCGACGATGTCACCGCCATGCCGCTCGGCCTGGATGCCCCCACCAGCATCGGCATGGCCCTGCTGGTGCTCGGCCCGGCCTTCCTCGCGTTCAAGCAGCAGGGCATGGACCCGCACGCTGCGGGCATCGCCACCTGGCAGCTGGGCATGGCCGCGCTGGTCATCATGGGCGTGCTCAAGTTCGTGCTGTCGTTCTTCGGTGAAGCGGTCACCCGCGCACTGCCGCGAGCTGCGCTGCTGGGTTCCATCGCCGGCATCGCGCTGGTGCTGATGGGCCTGCTGCCGCTGCTGGAAACGCTGCGCTCGCCGCTGGTCGGCTTCACCACGCTGGGCCTGCTGCTGTATGTGCTGATCGCCAAGGGCAAGCTGCCGGTGCGTGGCCCGGGCGTGCTGCTGGCCTTCGTGTTCGGCACCGTGCTGTATTACGGCCTTGGACTGGCCGGGCTGGGCGCGCCCGGCTTCCATGTGCCGGAATGGGGGCCGCCGCAGGTGGTGCTGCCGCTGCCGACGCTGGGCTTCCTTGAGGGCCTGCCCACGGCGATGACCTACCTGCCGCTGCTGCTGCCGTTCGGCCTGCTGATGGTGGTCGGCGGCATCAATGTGTCTGAGAGCGCACGCGCGGCTGGCGATGACTACCGCACTCGCGACATCCTGCTGGTGGAAGCGGTGGCCACGCTGGTGGCGGGTGTCTGTGGCGGTGTCGCGCAGACCACGCCCTACATCGGCCAGCCTGCCTACAAGCACATGGGCGCGCGCAGCGGCTACACGCTGCTGACCGGCCTGTTCGTCGGCATCGGCGGCATGCTCGGCATCATCTCCGGGTTGGTGCAATGGCTGCCGCTGGCGGTGCTGGCACCGATCATCGTGTACGTGGCCATCGACATCACCACCCAGGCCTTCCAGGCCACGCCGCGCCACCATACCGGCGCGATGGTGTTCGGTTTCCTGCCGTCGGTGGCTTACCTGCTGGCGATCAAGGCGCCGGGCTGGATCGCACCGGACCAGCTGCCGCAGCTGCTGACCAAGCTCGACGGCCACGGCCTGCCCGAGCTGGCGGTGATTTTCACCCTCGGCAACGGCTTCATCATCACCTCGATGCTGTGGATCTCGGCCGTGGCGGCGATGGTCGATGGCCGCCTGCGCCGTGCCTGTGGCGTCCTGCTGGTGGCCGCCGGGCTGACCCTGTTCGGCCTGATCCACTCGGTGGAACCGCGCGGTGGCATCTACCTGCCGTGGGACCTGGAAGGATTGGCGCGCATCATCAGTTTGCAGTTTGCCGGCGCCTACGTGGCCCTGGCGGTGCTGCTGGGCCTGCTTTCGCTGCAGAAGCAGCCGGTGCAACCGCTGGGTGATCGCACCGATCATTGACCGGTGACGCCGGGCATGGCCCGGCGTTACCGCTCCTTCCACTTCTGGTGCTCTGTAGAGCCGAGCCTGCGCTCGGCTGCTCTGAGCCGAGCATGGCTCGGCTCTACAGGGGCGTGTTGCAGGTGGCGAATGATCACAGCGCGCTCTGCCGGTCAGCGGCCGGCACTACCGTTCGGCGTCCAGTTCCGGGTAATGGCGGAAGATGCCGTTGGTGTTGAACGGCAACCGCCGCTCAGACGCCAGATAGGCGGCGATGTTGGGTCGTTTCGCCACTCGTTCCTGCAGCGCGCGCAGCCGGGGCAGGGTGGGGCCGAGCGCCTGCATGCGGCGCGGAAACATGTAGTCCAACCCGCTCAGCAGCTGGAACAGTGACAGATCCACATAGGAGTGCTCGCGCAGTGCATGGCGGCCACCGTTGGCGGCCATCACCTGCTCGAAATAGCCGAGGAACTTGGGCAGGCGCTCGCTGCGCAGTGACGCGGCTCGTGCCCTGGCCTCGGTCTTCTGCTGTTCGTAGTACTTCGATGCGGCGATCGGATGGTGGGTGTCGTGCACCTCGGCTACCAGGTCGGCGATGGTCAACTGCAGTTGCAGCGCCTGCATCCGCCGCGATGCGGCCTGCGGCACCAGGTCCAGCGTCGGGCCGAGGAAATCCAGGATCGCCGCGACCTGCGCGATGACCTGGCGGCCGGCCTTCAGGAACGGCGGCGCAAAGGGCTGTGCCCCTTCGTTGCGACCCTCCAGAAACGGCTGCATCACCGCATCGCCGTGCACCCGCGCCATGTCGATGTAGTCGGCGCCGGCATCTTCCAGCGCCAGGCGCACGAACTCGCCACGGCCCTGGATGCCGGTCCAGTAGTACAGCGCGTACTGCATGGCAGAGTCTCCACGGGACAGGACTCCTAGCCTCGCGCGGGTGGCGCAAAGCAGACGTGAGCGTGGACGACGCGTGCCTGAACCCGAACGGCAGCGGAACAGGCGGGGAACCGGCTGCAATCGATGGGGTCACACCTTCTCCATTGCGTGTGAAACGAGGTGCTGCATCATGCAGAGTGGAAAGGCGGTCTGGCCCTGGGTGTTGGGTGTGGTGGTGATCGGTGGCGCGGGCGGCTGGTTGTTCCGCGATCAGCTGAAGAGCCTGGCCGACGGTGTCCCGGTGCCGGTGCAATCAAACCCTGCCAGTACCAGTGCACCGGCACAATCGCAGGCGGCCGCAGAGCCCGCGCCAGCACCACCATCGATCAGGCATCCGCTGGATACCGAGGCCGCCGCCGACCCGGCGCTGCCGAAACTGGCTGACAGCGACGCCGCGGCCTGGGGCGCACTGAGCCAGCTGTTCCAAGGCGAGGGGCCGCTGACCCTGCTGCTGCGTGATCACCTGATCCAGCGCCTGGTCACCCAGGTCGACAACCTGGACAAGCCCAGCGTGCCGCCGACCGCGCTGGCCGCGCGGCCGCTGCCGGGCAACCTGCAGGTCGATACGGGCGAAGGCGGCGAACGCATCGCCGCCAGCAATGCGGCACGCTATGCGCCTTACGTACAGGCGTTCACTGCGCTGGACCCGACGGCAACGGCTACCGCTTACAAGCGCTTCTATCCGCTGATCCAGCAGGCCTATGCCGACCTTGGCCGGCCCGAGGGTTATTTCAACGACCGCCTGGTCATGGTGATCGACCACCTGCTGGACACCCCGGAACTGGCCCAGTCGCCGCTGGTGCAGCGCGATGAACGCGGCCGCTATCGCTTCGTCGATCCCACCCTGCAGTCACGCTCGATCGGGCAGAAGGCCCTGCTACGCATGGATCCTGCACAGGCGCGGGCGATCAAGCAGCAGCTGCGGGCGATCCGCAGCGCGATCACCCGCTGAGCCCGTCCACCGTACGGAACTGATCGGGATCAACGCGCCGACCACACGCGCTCCGGCATGCTGGCCGCAGGCTGACTGGCCCCGGGGTGCAGTCGCAGCCACCCTTGAAACCGGGTGGGGCAACCGCATCTTTCCAGCATTGCCGGCCCAGGCCGGCCCTGATGACCGATGAGGATTCGCAATGCGGATGGACAAGCTCACCTCGCGTTTCCAGCAGGCGCTGGCAGACGCACAGTCGTTGGCCGTGGGCCGCGACAACAGCATCATCGAACCGGTTCACCTGTTCAGCGCGCTGCTGGACCAGCAGGGTGGCAGCACGCGCCCGCTGCTGGCCCAGGCCGGGGTGAACGTGCCGGTGCTGCGCGAGCGCCTGACCGAGGCGCTGGACGCACTGCCCAAGGTATCCGGCCAAGCCGGCAACGTCTCGATGGGCAACGATCTGGGGCGCCTGCTGAACCAGACCGACAAGCTGGCGCAGCAGCACGGGGACGCCTTCATTGCCAGCGAGTGGTTCGTGCTGGCGGCGCTGGACGATGGCGGCACGCTGGGCATGGCGCTGCGCGCCGCCGGTGTCGACAAGACGCGCCTGCAGGCGGCGATCGACAAGCTGCGTGGCGGCGAGAACGTGCAGTCGGAGAATGCCGAGGAGCAGCGGCAGGCGCTGGAGAAGTACACCATCGACCTGACCGCGCGGGCCGAGAGCGGCAAGCTCGACCCGGTGATCGGCCGTGACGAGGAAATCCGCCGCACCATCCAGGTGCTGCAGCGCCGGACCAAGAACAACCCGGTGCTGATCGGCGAACCCGGCGTGGGCAAGACTGCGATCGTGGAAGGGCTGGCCCAGCGCATCATCAACGACGAAGTACCCGAGGGCCTGCGCGGCAAGCGCGTGCTGTCGCTGGACATGGGCGCGCTGATCGCCGGGGCCAAGTTCCGCGGCGAATTCGAGGAGCGCCTGAAGGGTGTACTCAACGATCTGGCCAAGAACGAAGGCCAGATCATCCTGTTCATCGATGAACTGCACACCATGGTCGGCGCGGGCAAGGCCGACGGCGCGATGGATGCCGGCAACATGCTGAAGCCGGCGCTGGCACGCGGCGAGCTGCATTGCATCGGTGCGACCACGCTGGACGAATACCGCAAGTACATCGAGAAGGACGCTGCGCTGGAGCGCCGCTTCCAGAAAGTCTTCGTCGGTGAGCCGTCGGTGGAGGACACCATCGCGATCCTGCGCGGGCTGAAGGAAAAGTACGCCGTGCACCACGGGGTGGAGATCACCGACCCGGCCATCGTGGCCGCCGCCACGCTGTCCAACCGCTACATCACCGATCGCCAGCTGCCGGACAAGGCCATCGACCTGATGGACGAGGCTGCCTCGCGCCTGCGCATGGAGATCGACTCCAAGCCGGAGGAGCTGGATCGCCTGGAACGCCGGGTGATCCAGCTGAAGATCCAGCGCGAGATGCTGAAGAAGGAAAAGGACGAAGCCTCGCGGCAGCGGCTGGCCGACCTGGAGAACGACATCGACGGGCTGGAGCGCGAGTTCTCCGACCTCAATGAAATCTGGAAGTCGGAGAAGGCTGCGCTGCAGGGCGCCACCAAGATCAAGGAGCAGGTCGAGCAGGCCAAGCTGGAACTGGAAGCCGCGCAGCGCCGCCAGGATTTCGCCAAGATGAGCGAGATCCAGTACGGCCTGTTGCCGCAGCTGGAAAAGCAGCTGGCCGCGGCCCAGGAAGCCGAGCACAAGGACTTCAAGCTGGTGCAGGACCGGGTCACCGACGAGGAGATCGCCGAGGTCGTGTCGCGCTGGACCGGCATTCCGGTCAACAAGATGCTCGAAGGCGAGCGCGACAAGCTGCTGCGCATGGAAGAAGTGCTGCACAACCGTGTGGTCGGCCAGGAGGAAGCGATCAAGGTCGTCTCCGATGCCGTGCGCCGTTCGCGTGCAGGCCTGTCCGATCCGAACCGTCCGGCCGGCTCGTTCCTGTTCCTCGGCCCGACCGGCGTCGGCAAGACCGAGCTGTGCAAGTCGCTGGCCGAATTCCTGTTCGACAGCGCCGACGCGATGATCCGCATCGACATGAGCGAATTCATGGAGAAGCACAGCGTCGCCCGCCTGATCGGCGCCCCCCCGGGTTACGTGGGCTACGAGGAAGGCGGCTACCTGACCGAGGCGGTGCGCCGTCGCCCGTACTCGCTGATCCTGCTGGACGAAGTGGAGAAGGCGCATCCGGATGTGTTCAACATCCTGCTGCAGGTGCTGGACGATGGCCGCCTGACCGATGGCCAGGGCCGCACCGTGGACTTCCGCAATACCGTCATCGTGATGACCTCGAACCTGGGCTCGCACCAGATCCAGGACATGAGCGCCGACGACAGCCCGGAGGCCTACACGCAGATGAAGGCAGCGGTGATGGGCGTGGTGCAGGCGCACTTCCGTCCGGAGTTCATCAACCGCCTGGACGACATCGTGGTGTTCCACCCGCTGGACAAGCAGCAGATCAAGCAGATCGCGCGCATCCAGATGCGCGGGCTTGAGAAGCGGCTGGCCGAGCGCGGGTTGAAGCTGGCGGTCTCCGATGCGGCGTTCGACCTGCTCGGCAACGTCGGCTTCGATCCGGTGTACGGCGCGCGCCCGTTGAAGCGTGCGATCCAGTCGCAGCTGGAAAACCCGCTGGCGCAGCAGATCCTGTCCGGCGCCTTCGTCAACGGCGATACCATCGAAGTCGGCAACGACGGTGGTCGCCTGGTGTTCGCCAAGGCTTGAACCGGTGGCGCCCCGGCCATGGCTGGGGCGCCATCCGAGCCTTGGCAGCGCACGATGGTCCTGTTTCACTTTCGCAAGGATGAGGAGAACCGCATGGACGTTGCCCGCAGGGCTTCACTCTGCATGACGCTGGCGTTGGCTGCTGTTTGTGGACACGCCGCGGCCGCCGAACAGGTCCGGCTGCCGCCGATGAGGGGCTACCAGCAGGCCCACCAGAGCACCGACGCGCAAGGCAACCGCATCACCGAGTACGTGCCACAGGGCCAGACCGTGCACGACTGGACCGACATGGTCACCGTCAACGATGCGCCGAATAGTGGCCATGTGAGTCCGCGTGAGTTCCTCGGCATCATCGAGGCGGGGTGGCGCATCGCCTGTCCGGCGGCGCAGAGCCACTGGATCCGCGAAGGTGAAGAAGGGGGACGGCCCTTCGCCCTGCTGATGCTCAGCTGCCCGCGGAATCCGGGGACAGGCAAGCCGGAGTTCACCTGCATCAAGGGCGTGCAGGGCAGGCAGGGCTTCCACACCGTGCAGAAGTCGTTCCGCTCCGAGCCGGAGAAGGAGGACGTCGTGCAGTGGATCGGCTGGCTGCGCGAGGTCGGGTTGTGCGGCAACGGCGACGCACCGGCCTGCCGCTGACCGCAGAGGGAAAGGGCGCCCAGCGGCGCCCTTCATGCATCAGAAGCGGTGAGTGTAACCGCTCATCAGCCCGAACTGGTTTGCCTTCTGCACGATCGGGCTGTTGGCCGCATCGCCGAGCAGGCGCGTGCCTTCGGCCGAGATGTACCAGTTGCCGTTGCGGCCCACGCGGTGGCTCCACTTCAGGCCGACACCGGCACTGACCAGGCCGGCCTTAGGCCTGTGCTCGGCGAAGCCCGTGCGTTTGGCCTGTTCCGGGCTGACGCCGTACCAGGTCTGCATGTAGCCGCGGTTGCCGTAGTCGGTGGAAACACTGCCGCTGACCACGCCACCGGCCAGGTCGAACAGCGGCATGCTCAGGTTCAGATGGATCTGCTGGGTGGCCAGGCCGTTCTCGGCCTTGTCCTCGTCCTTGCGGGTGAACTGCCAGGAGCCGCTCAGCACGGCTTCGCCCAGCGTATAACCAGCCGAGACGCCGACCAGGGGACGGGTATCGATATCACCCATGCCGCGCAGGAAGTCCGAACCGCCCAGCAGCGAGTCCTTGTCCTTGCGGATGCCGCTGGCGCCGACATAGGCACGCACGCGCGTGTGCTCGCCGAGGGAGGTGCCCCAGCCGATGCCACTGGTGCCCAGAAACCATCCCCCCGGCGAGGTGACATCAAAGGACAGCGACGGCGTCGCACGATACTCCTCGCTGCCGCTGTAGCGCGGTGCCACGCCGCCGCCGGCGGCGAGCTCGAAGGTCCAGTGGTCATCCTTGGCGTGGGCGATCGGGGCGGCGAACAGCGGCAACACGGCCAGGCAGAGCAGGGCGGGGGAACGGCGAAGCTGGGACATGGAAACTCTCGGCAATGGGAGGAAAGCAGCGCGCGCATCCGGCGAGTGCTGCAGGGTTGCCAGCGTGGCGATATGCCGGCGACCGATCCGTCCGCAGTTGTGCGGGAGTTGTAATCAACTGTAATCGCGCCCTTGTGCGTTCAGCTGGCAGCCAGCGGCCAGTGCATTTCCAGGCGCGCGCCGCCCAGCGTGGCGCGACTGATGCGCAGCTCGCCGCCGTGGCGGGCTGCAATGCGGCCGACAATGGCCAGGCCCAGGCCGAAGCCGCCGGTATCGCGGCTGCGGCTGTCGTCCAGGCGGGTGAACGGGCGCATCACCTTCTCCCGATCGGCTTCGGCGATGCCCGGGCCGTCATCGTCCACGCGCAGGCAGGCGCGGCCGCTGATACCGACCAGCGAGACCTCCACCTGCGAACGCGCGTGGCGCAGCGCATTGCCGACCAGGTTGCTCAGCGCCAGCTGCAACAGGCGTGGCTCGGCATCCACTCGCGGCAACGCGCTGGGCTGCACGCGCAGGACAATGCCGGCACGTTCGGCATCGCGGCGGGCATCGGCCAGGCAGGCCTGCAGCCAGTCGTTGGCTTCGATGCGCTGCATCGGCTCGCCCTCGCTGGGATGCTCCAGCCGTTCGTAGGCCAGCAGTTCGCTGACCAGCCGGTTGAGCTCGGCCAGGTCGCCGTGCAGGCCCTGCGCCAGCCGTTCGCGGCGTTCGCGGTCATCGCTGTCCTGCATCAGGTCCAGGCCGAAGGCCACCCGCGCGATGGGCGTGCGCAGTTCGTGCGAAATGGCATGGGTCAGGTCGCGCTGGCGCTGCACCAGTTCGGCCACGCGTGCCGCCATGCGGTTGGAGTGTTCGACGATGACCCGGATCTGCGAGCGAGGCGAAACCTGCGCACGTGCCTGCAGGTCGCCGGAACCGATGCGGTCGGCGTGCCGGCGCAGTGCTTCCAGGTCGCGCCAGAGCAGGCGCACCCAGGCATACAGGCTGGCGCCCACCAGCAGCAGGATGCTGAGGTAGGCGGCGATGGTCATGTACGTCGTCATCTGCACCGCGCCGGGCAGGCGCAGGTGCAGCCAGCGGCCGCCGATGCCGTCGATGGGCAGCAGCACCTGCTGGTACTGATCGCGCACGACGAAGCCATCGGCCTTCACGGCCGCCTGTTCCTGCGCGTCGAGCGCGGGAGGTTTGTCGAGCAGGGTCAGGGCGATGCCGTAGTGTGGCTGCCACTGTTGCAGGCGCTCACGCTGCTGGACGGCGTCCAGGCCGGCCAGGCCACTGCGCAGGGCGTACACCTGCCCGCGCACCTGCTGCACGAACACGCGATCCTGCACGGGCGTGTAGATGCCATCCAGGATGTGGTTGAGAAAGAACACCGACACCAGGAAGCAGGCGCCGGTGATGAACCACAGCCACAGGAACAGCCGCTTCATTCCGACCAGGCCGCAGGATTGAACTGGTAGCCGCGCCCCCACACGGTCTTGATCCGCCGCGGTTCGCGCGCATCGTCGCCGAGCTTGCGGCGCAGCTTGCCGATGCAGACGTCGACGCTGCGGTCCAGACCGTCGAAGCCGATGCCGCGCACCGCCTGCAGGATCTGGTCGCGCGACAGGATCTGCCCCGGCTGGCTGGCCAGCAGCCACAGGATCTCGAATTCCGTGGTGCCCAGCTCGACCGGCTGGCCGTGCAGGTGCACCTCGCGCTGCATGCGATCGATCAGCAGCTCACCATGCATCAGCCGGCTGGGCGTGCCGGTATTGCTGCTGCCGTGGCGGCGGCGCAGCAGGGCGCGCAGGCGGGCCAGCAGCAGGCGTGGCTCGATCGGCTTGTGCACATAGTCATCGGCACCCGATTCCAGGCCCAGCACCTGCTCGATGTCGTCCTCAAAGGCGGTCAACATCAGGATCGGCACATCGGAGAAGCTGCGGATCTGCCGGCACACATCGATGCCCCCCAGGCCGGGCAGCATCAGGTCCAGCACCACCAGTTCCGGTGCATGCTGGCGGCAGGCGGCGCTGGCGAGGTCGCCGCGTGCCACGTGCTGCACGGCGAAGCCATGTTCGTGGAGATAGTCGCTGACCAGTTCGGCCAGGCGACGGTCGTCCTCCACCAGCAGGACCGACGTGGGCGAACTGCTGGCAGGGGGAGTCCAGGGGGATGGCTGCATGCGTGGGGCCTCCGTTCCCAGGCAGGAGCGCCCGGCGGCGCAGCCTAGCAACGCCCCATGACGACTGCCTGAATCGCGGCCAACCTGATAACCGCGGGTACGGACGTCATCGCCAGCGGCTTTCAGCAGGCGGCCCTGGCTGGCCTATGGTGGCGGTTTCCCGGATGGAGCCTGGTGCAATGAGCGACCCGCAGTGGCAACTGGAAACCCTGGCCGTGCACGGCGGTTACCGTCCCGACCCGACCACCCGCGCGGTGGCGGTGCCGATCTACCAGACCGTGGCGTATGCCTTCGATGACACCCAGCACGGCGCCGACCTGTTCGACCTGAAGGTTCCGGGCAACATCTACACGCGCATCATGAACCCCACCACCGACGTGCTGGAGCAGCGCCTGGCCGCGCTGGAAGGCGGCATCGGCGCGCTGGCGCTGGCCTCGGGGCAGGCCGCGATCACCTATGCCATCCAGACCATCGCCGAGGCCGGCGACAACATCGTCGCCTCCAGTGCGCTCTACGGTGGCAGCCTCAACCTGCTGGCGCACACGCTGCCGCAGTACGGCATCCAGGCGCGCTTCGCCGACCCGGCCGACCCGGCCGCGTTCGCCGCGCTGATCGACGAACGCACCAAGGCGGTGTTCGTCGAATCCATCGGCAACCCGCGCGGCAATGTCACCGACATCGCCGCCATCGCCGAGGTCGCGCATGCCGCCGGGGTGCCGCTGATCGTCGACAATACCGTGGCCACACCGTTCCTTCTGCGCCCGTTCGAGCACGGCGCCGACATCGTGGTGCATTCGCTGACCAAATACCTCGGGGGACACGGCAACAGCCTGGGCGGCGCGATCATCGATTCCGGCCGCTTCGACTGGACCGCACAGCCCCAACGCTTCGCACGGCTCAACCAGCCCGACCCCAGTTACCACGGCGTGGTCTATACCGAAGCCCTGGGGCCAGCGGCCTACATCGGCCGCGCGCGGGTGGTGCCGCTGCGCAATACGGGCGCTGCGTTGTCGCCGTTCAACGCGTTCCTGATCCTGCAGGGCATCGAGACCCTGGCCCTGCGCATGGAACGCATCAATGCCAATGCGCTGGCCGTTGCGCAGTTCCTGAAGGCGCATGCCAGGGTAGCCTGGGTGCGCTACGCCGGACTGGCCGACGACCCCGAGCATGCCGCCGCGCAGCGCTATCTGGGTGGACACGGCTCGGGCGTACTGACCTTCGGTCTGCCCGGTGGGCGCGAGGCCGGCGCCCGCTTCCTCGATGCGCTGAAGCTGTTCACCCGCCTGGTCAACCTGGGGGATGCGAAGTCACTGGCCACCCATCCGGCTTCGACCACGCATCGCCAGCTGGATGCAGCGGAGCTGGCCAAGGCCGGTGTCAGCGAGGACACCGTGCGGCTGTCGATCGGCATCGAGCACATTGGCGACCTGCGCGCGGACCTGGAACAGGCCCTGGCCGGCGCCTGATAGCTGCGCGCTTGGTCGTCATCGCCACAGGCGATCACCGCCGGCACCGCGATGGGTTACGGTGGAACTGCCTCTCCAAGGCGTGGCAACGTGGCGATCCAGATCCCCGGTCGATGCGGGTCGACCGGGGATTTTTTGTTTCCGGGGTCAGATCCGTTTTCCTGTGGAAAACGGATCTGACCCCGCGCGCCGCCGTGTCGACCAAGGTCGACATCCACCAACAGCAGCGGGGAACTGTCGAAGGCGGGGTGGGTCCGGTTGCGGGAGTGTCCGCGGCATGGATGCCGCGGCCAAGCCCCCATGGAAGGGTTTACAGCGTCTCCCGCAATCGGACCCACCCCGCCATCCCACGCTATGCCCGCTTTTGCCGTTGCCGTTGTTTCGGCAGGTGCAGGGCTGCAAGCCCTGCCGCACGCACACCCCTCACACCACCGGAATGCTGTGCTGCCCCAGGTTCCGGTACGGCGGCGTGGACATGATCATCTCCGCCAGCGAATACGCCAGCTCGCGCTCGGCCATCACCGTGCCATCGGCGCCGTGCTCCAGCAGATGCTTCACCTCGGCATCGCTGTGCGCGCGCGCCAGCAGGGTCAGGTCCGGATTGATCGCCCGCAGCTTGGCCAGCGCCTCACCGGCTTCCAGCGGCTGCGGAATCGCCAGCACCGCGATCTTGGCGCGCTCCGGATGGGCCTCGGCCAGCACCCGGTCGGCGGCGGCACTGCCGCGGATCGCCGCCAGGCCCTTGGCATGTGCCTGCTCGACGTGTTCCTTGTTGTCATCGATCACCAGCACCGGCACGCCACGGTCGCGCAGCACCTGCGCCAGTTCGCTGCCGACGCGGCCGTAACCGATCACGATGGCGTGGTCATGCAGGTCGCGCGACGGGCCGATCGCTTCGGGCGGCTCGGGTACCTGCGGAGACTGCTCCTGCTTGGCCTGCCAACGGTCCAGCAGGCCGAACACCAGCGGGTTGAGCATGATCGACACCAGCGCGCCGGCCAGCACCAGCGACTGGCCTTCCTTCGGCAGGATCTGCAGCGCCACGCCGAGGCCGGCGATGATGAAGGCGAACTCGCCGATCTGCGCCAGGCTGGCCGAGATGGTCAGCGCGGTGCTGGTCGGGTGGCCGAACGCACGCACGATGAAGAATGCCGCCGCCGACTTGCCGAACATGATGATGGCGACGGTGGCCAGCACCTGCCACGGATGCTGGACGAGGATGTTGGGGTCGAACAGCATGCCGACCGACACAAAGAACAGCACCGCGAACGCATCGCGCAGCGGCAACGAATCATGCGCGGCCTTGTGGCTCAGCTCCGATTCGTTGAGCAGCATGCCGGCGAAGAACGCGCCCAGCGCGAACGAGACGCCGAACAGCATCGCCGAGCCGAACGCCACGCCCAGCGCGATCGCCAGCACCGACAGGGTGAACAGCTCACGCGAACCGGTACCGGCGATGCGCTCGAGGATCCACGGGATGACCCGCCGACCGACCACCAGCATCACCGCCACGAACAGGCCCAGCTGCACGAAGGTCCAGCCGATGTCGGCCAGCACGCTGCCGAGCGAGTGCGATTCCTTGGCCGCGTCAGGACCGAACACACCGGCCATCACCGGCATCATCACCAGCGCCAGCACACAGGCCAGGTCTTCCACGATCAGCCAGCCGACCGCGATCTTGCCGCGCATCGTTTCCAGCAGGCGCCGTTCCTCCATCGCCCGCAGCAGCACCACGGTACTGGCGGTGGCCAGCGAGAAACCGAAGATGACGCCATGGATGGCCGGCCAGCCCATCAGCGAGGCCACGCCCCAGCCGAGCAGGGTGGCCACCGCGATCTGGCCGATGGCGCCGGGGATGGCGATCGCCTTGACCGCCATCAGGTCCTTCAGCGAGAAGTGCAGGCCGACACCGAACATCAGCAGCATCACGCCCAGTTCGGCCAGCTGGTTGGCCAGCGCTTGGTCGGCGACGAAGCCGGGAGTGAACGGGCCTACGCAGATGCCAGCAACCAGGTAACCGACCAGGGGAGACAAGCGGAGCTTGTTGGCCAGCGCGCCGAAGATGAAGGCGAGCCCCAGGCCAACGGCAACGATGTTGATCAGGTCGGTGTCATGGTGCATCGGCACTCGCAGGAAATCGGGGGGATGTCCCGATTTTCACCGATGCGGTCACATACGGCAAACCTGGCCAGCGTATCGGATCGTTGCGTGGGCGGCTTGTACGGGCGAGATATCAAGCCTTGTTGAGAGATGGCAGGCCCTGACGGGCCGAATGGTGCCTACCTATGGGGGGCTCCAGGCGTAGCCGTCGATGATCACACCATCTGCCGGCGCTGGGTCTCTTCCAGGGCAGGCTCGGCCTGCTGCGGCGAGGCGGCCAGCTGCTTGTCCAACTGATGAATCTGCCGCAGCGACTCCGCAACGGGTGGCTGAAGGGCCGTTTCAATGTTGATGTGGGCACGCAGATGGCCCGGGTCATCCAAGGCTCCTTGAATGACGAAGATGTTCTCCGGCCTTGGGGGCTGACCAGCCGGCAAGCCCAATACCACATGGTCGATCCGTTCCAGACCTTGTGCCCGGGCAAGTTGGGTGAGGCTGGCCGCCATGCGTTGGCTGGCTTCATCAGATGCGCGACCCAACGATGCGTCCAGCGCGTGGACGCCGGCGAGTGCCTGCTGGTGAAGCGATGCCGAGGCATCGCTCAGCGATGGGATGCTGGTTTCCGGCCGTTCGGTTGCCGGTTGCGGCTGCGAAGGACTGGTGGGCCGCACGCGCTCTGCCTTGCGAATGGACTCGATCAGCTCCCGCGGTGTATCGGTGAACAGCAGTTCGCCTGCATCCAGGGACTGCCCGGTAACCTTGTTCACGGTACTGGTCGCCCACGATGCGCAGGTATTGCCATATGACCAGGTGACATTTTCGCCCAAGGCCTGGTCAAGTCGCTTGACCTGCTCGGGAGTCAATTCGTAATAGCGTGAGGCCGAAGGTGTGGCCCGGGCTTCCATGCCTTCGCGGATGTCCGAACCTGGGCCATTGTCCTCAACGAGTGGATGGTTGTCTGGCCACAGGCCATGGAACGTCGTATGGCCGTTTCGCGTCACCGAGATCCAGGCGTGGCCGTCCACGAACTGATTGAACGACCCCTGTGTATTGGGGGTCTACGTGACTATGGATGCCGAGGACGACCTTGTCGCTCATGGGATGCCCTTACGGAAAAATCTGTGTTTCGCCATCGGCGTACAGCATCACCACGCGCGGCGCCATCAAGGGAATTTCCTGACGGGCCGGGCCAGCAGGTCCGGGCTTCACGTCGCGCCGCAGCATGGTTGTGCATTGGCCGGATATGGGGCAGCGATCAACAACGACTTTCATGGTGTCCCCTTCCACGACATAGCTCATCCCTGCCGCGTAATACATGCTTTCCATCGGTTCATTGAACTGGACCTGGAGCTTCGACGCGGAGAGCTGGGTGACGACGACCGGCTCAAGGCTCGATTTGGAATAGCTGGGTTTCACGTGATCTCCTGAACACCCTGACAGGGGGGCCGCCAGCGCAACCCACGCGAGCGCAGCGTACACATGGCGGCGAGTGATGCAGGCTCTCGTCACGGAGCGGCTCCTTCGTTGGTCCGCTGATTATGCACGGGACGACCTATGAGGCGCGTGCAACAGCGCACAGCCTGGAAACCGGGTGCAGGAGCTGGCAACGGTATACGGTCAGGGCCGCGCCTGCCCCGAGGCCGCGGGCGGGTGTGTGGAGCAGCGCCGGGCAGGGCCCGGCGCACCCATTACCCCTTACCAGGTGTACTTGATCCGCCCGTACACATACGCGCCGTTGAAGCCGAACGGCGAGTAGTTGCTGTACGGCAGCATGCCGAAGGTGGAGTTCTGCAGGTCTTCGGTGCGGTCCGGGTACTTGTCCAGCAGGTTGTCGGCACCCACGGTCAGGGTCCAGTTGCTGCTGGGCTTGTAGCTGGCCGAGGCATCCACCACCCAGGCGTCGCCGTAGGTCTGGTCACGCAGCGCGGTGGCCGAGTTGCGCACGGTGAATTTGCCGTAGCGGGTGGCGGCCAGGCCCAGCTCCCAGTGGTCCGAACGCCAGGTGCCGCTCAGGATCGCCTTGTCGCGCGGGTAGCTGTCCTCGATGCGACCGATCTCATCACGGCCGATCAGCGACTGGGTCAGGCCCAGCGTGCCGAACACCGGCGGGGTGCCGCCAACGCGGCGCACTTCGGTGTCGTTGTAGCTGTATGCCGCGGTCAGCTCCAGGCTGCTGGCGCTGAACGGTACCGTGTAGCTGGAGACGAAGTCGACACCGCGGGTGCGCGTATCCAGGCCGTTGGTGAAGTAGGAGAACGCGGTCACCTGCGGCAGGCCCAGGGTGCCCAGCAGCGCGCTGGTCGCGGCATTGGTGGTGATGCTCGACGACAGTGCGATGCGGTCATCGATGTCGATCTGGTAGGCATCGACGGTGATGTACAGGCGGTCGACCGGCTGCAGCACCAGGCCCAGGCTGTAGGAGGTGGAGGTCTCGGCCTTCAGCGGCGAGGCGCCCAGCGCCTGCGCGGCCTGGCTGGTGGTCGGGAAGGTGCCGCGCTCGACGAATACGCCATTGAGGAACTGGCTGGTCACCGCCTGGTAGCCCTGCTGCGCCAGCGAGGGCGCGCGGAAACCACTGGAGGCGGTGGCCCGCAGCGCCACCTTGTCGGTGAACGCGTAGCGCGCCGACAGCTTGCCCGAGAAGCGGTCGCCGAAGTCCGAATAGTCTTCGTAGCGGCCGGTGATGCCGGCCGAGAACTTGTCGGTCAGGTCCGCTTCCAGGCCGGCATAGACCGCGTAGTTGTGGCGGTCGGCATGCACTTCATTGGTCGGGGTGAAGCCCGCGAAGCCCTGCGCGCCGCTGCCGGTGTACGAGTTCAGTTCGCCCGGGTTCTGGTCCCACTTCTCCTTGCGGTACTCACCGCCGAAGGACAGCGTGACCGGGTAGGCCAGGCCCCAGTCCAGCGACTTGGTCAGATCGGCATTGAAGATGTCCTGCTGGTACTTCAGCGTGCCGTCGTAGAACGAGCGCGGGCTGGTCGCACCCAGGCTGTAGTTGATGCTGTTGCGGGTGTGGAAGTCCAGGGTGTTCTCGCCGTGGTTCAGGCTCAGGTCCCAGGTCCAGCCGTTGTCGGTGTTGCCCTTGACCCCGGCCACCAGCGAGCGGTCCTTGGAATACTGGTTGATCTCCGGCACGTAGCCGTCCGGGTAGGTCTGCGCCAGCAGCGCGCTCTGCCCGCTGTGGTTGCGCGAACGGTAGAACGCGAACGAGGTGATGTCGCGGTTGCTGAGCAGCGCGCTGGCGTAGCCGGTCACGTGGTCGCTGAAGTCGAAGCTGGCGTTGGCCGAGGCCGCGGTGGCATCCACGCGCGGGTCGCCGACGATGAAGGTCTTCTGGCCGATGCTGGGGAAGTTGCCGGTGTTCGGCGTGGTGCCGCGGTACGGGCCGGCGCGGTTGCTCTCGTCCTGCTGGCTGATCTGGCCGGCCACGTGCACGCGGCCGCGGCCGTTGCCGAACTCGACGCCGGTGTCGCCGGACAGCTGGTACTTGTTGCCGTCGCCGGCCGAGTACTGGCCGTAGTCCACTGCCAGGCTGCCGCCACTGCCGCTGCCCTTGAGCACGATGTTGATGACGCCGGCGATGGCGTCCGAGCCGTACTGCGCCGAGGCACCGTCGCGCAGCACTTCCACGCGCTCGATCGCGGCGATCGGGATCGCGTTGATGTCCACCGCCGACGAGCCACGGCCGATGCTGCCGTTGACGTTGATCAGCGCCGAGGTGTGGCGGCGCTTGCCGTTGACCAGCACCAGCACCTGGTCCGGCGACAGGCCGCGCAGCTGCGCCGGGCGCACGCCGCTGGTGCCGTCGGTCAGCGCCGGGCGCGGGAAGTTCAGCGAGGGCAGGGCGCGCGACAGTGCGGTGGCCAGTTCACTGGTACCGGTGGACTGCAGCACTTCGGGGGTGATGATGTCGATCGGCGACTGCGATTCGGCGACCGTGCGGTCGGCCACGCGGGTGCCGGTGACGATCACCGTGTCCAGGGTGTTGGCGGCGGTGCCGGCCTGCTGTGCAGCGGCGACGAACGGAGAGCCACCGAGTGCGACAGCGACGGCGGCGGCGATCAGGCGGGTCTTGCGGGTCATCGGGATGGGCTCCGGTTGGCGGGGGCGGCACCGGAATCGACATCACGAGCGTGAGGCGGACGGCGGTTGTTGCGGTGCGCAATACAGCAATTAACGGGATATTCAGTGCCTGTCAAATGCCAGGCGTCAGAAAAAACGTTGCAGCAGCAACCATTTAGCCCGGATCAGCGCTGGCAGGAAGGGACCCCGGGACGCGCGCGGCGGGGACGTGGGAGAGAGGAACGTCGGCCACTGCGCATCCCGGGACGCGTCAAGTATTCGTTAACGCTAGAATTGCGTCGCAGGAACAGTGCTCACCAGCACATTCCATCCGGTTATATGGACCCCTCCCCCGATGATCTCCCTTCGTAATTTCGCCTTGCGCCGCGGCGAGCGGCTGCTGTTGTCCAATGTCGACCTGACCCTGCACGCCGGTTACCGGGTAGGTGTGGTCGGCCGCAACGGTGCTGGCAAGTCCAGCCTGTTCGCGGCGGTGAAGGGCGAGCTGGAGGCCGACAAGGGTGACGTCGACCTGCCCGGCAAGGTGCGCATCGCCAGCGTGGCCCAGGAAACCCCGTCGCTGCCGGATCCGGCGCTGAGCTTCGTGCTGGGCGGCGATACCGAGGTGGCCGCGGTGCTGGCCGAAGAGGCCGAGGCGACCGCGCGCGAAGACTGGGAGGCGGTGGCCAACGCGCACACCAAGATGGCCGAGATGGGGGCCTACGACGCCGAAGCGCGTGCCGGCAAGCTGCTGCACGGCCTCGGCTTCCCTGCCGAGACGCACCACCGTGCGGTGTCCTCGTTCTCCGGCGGCTGGCGCGTGCGCCTGAATCTGGCCCGCGCGCTGATGATGCCCAGCGACCTGCTGCTGCTCGACGAACCGACCAACCACCTGGATCTGGACGCGGTGTACTGGCTGGAACAGTGGCTGCTGAAGTACCCGGGCACCCTGCTGCTGATCTCGCATGACCGCGAGTTCCTCGACAACGTGGCCACCCACACCCTGCACCTGCATGGCGGCGGCGCCAAGCTCTACCCGGGCGGCTACACCGATTTCGAGCGCCAGCGCGCCGAACAGCTGCGCCAGCAGCAGATCGCGCATGAAAAGGAACAGGCCGAGCGCGCCCACCTGCAGAGCTTCATCGACCGCTTCAAGGCGCAGGCCAGCAAGGCCGCGCAGGCGCAGAGCCGCATGAAGCGCCTGGCCAAGCTGGCCGGCACCGAAGCGGTGCGCGCCGAGCGTGAGTTCCGCATCGAGTTCGCGCCGCCGGCGAAGCTGCCGTTCTCGCTGATCCGCCTGAACCACGTCGAGGCCGGCTACGGCAAGGACGCGGTGATCCTGCATAACGTCGGTTTTGGCCTGGAAGCGGGCCAGCGCATCGGCCTGCTCGGCCCGAATGGTGCCGGTAAGACCACCCTGGTGAAGACCCTGGTGGGCGAACTTGCACCGATCGTCGGCGAGCGCATGGCGCACCCGGACCTGAAGATCGGCTACTTCGCCCAGCACACCGTGGAATCGCTGCACGAAGGCCAATCGCCGATGGAGCACTTCCGCGAGATCGCCCCGGACGCACCGAACCAGTCCTTCCGCGATTTTCTCGGCAAGTGGAACTTCCCGGGCGATCGTGCATTCGAGCCGGTTGATGGCTTCTCCGGTGGCGAGCGCGCGCGCCTGGCGCTGGCGCTGATCGCCTGGCAGCAGCCGAACGTGCTGCTGCTGGACGAACCGACCAACCACCTTGACCTGGAAATGCGTGAAGCGCTGGCCGAAGCGCTGGCCACCTTCGAAGGCGCGATCGTGATGGTCTCGCATGACCGCCACCTGATCGGCCTGGTCTGCGATACCTACTGGCGCGTGGCCGATGGCGTGGTCGAGCCGTTCGATGGCGACCTGGATGCCTACGCCGCGTGGCTGCGCACCCGCCCGCAGGCGCAGGGCACCAAGGCACGCATGGAGCAGGTGGAAGAACCGGTGGTGGTCAAGACCGCGCCGGTGGCGCAGGTGGTGCAGAAGAAGCCGGTGAACCCACACAAGCTGGCCGCCGCCGAGGCCAAGGTGGCCGAACTGGAGGGCGCGCTGGCCGAGCTCGACCGCCAGCTGGCCGACCCGGCCAACTATGCCGATGCCACCCGCATGGCGGTGATCGGCCGCGACCGCGAAACCACCGCCGCGCAGCTGGAGAAGGCCGAAGCGGCGTGGATGGAGCTGCTGGAGTCCTGATCACGCAAAAAAGGGGACGGAGGGGATTAAGTCGTTTGTGCCACAAACGACTTAATCCCCTCCGTCCCCTTTTTTGTTACGTGCCCTGCGCCTGCAGCCATTCGCGGAACCGCTTGGCCGGTTCGCGCTCGGCGCGCGAGCGCAGCCGCGTCAACCAGTAGCGGCCCAGCTCCAAGGTGGTGCCGAAGGGCTGCAGCAGGCGGCCTTCGGCCAGTTCCTGCTCGAACATGCACAAGGGCAGCAAGGCCACGCCGGCGCCCCCGGCGGCGGCCATCGCCACCGTCAGTGAGGAATCGAACACCGGCCCGCGGGCTTCCACGCCGCTCACCCCGGCCGCCTGCAACCAGCGCGGCCATTCGTCGCTGCGGTAGGAACGCAACAACGGCAGTGTGGCGAGGTCGCGCGGTTGCTTCAGCCGCCGCGCCAATGCGGGGGCGCACAGCGGTGCGAAGGGCGCATCGAGGATTGCCGTGCAGGCCTGGCCCTGCCAGTCGCCATCGCCGAAGCGGATCGCCAGGTCCAGCCCTTCGCCGGCCAGGTCGATGCGGTTGTTGTGGGTCTGCAGGCGCAGCTCGATGTCCGGGTGCGCGGCTTCGAACGCCGCCAGCCGTGGCAGCAGCCAGCCGGTGGCGAAGGTACCGACCACGCCCAGCGTCAGTACTTCCCGGGCCGGCCCGCCGGTGTAGCGCGCAATGCTGGCGGAGATGCGTTCAAACGATTCGTTGAGCACCGGATACAGCGCCGCGCCCTCGTCGGTCAGCGCCACGCCGCGCGGCAGGCGATGGAACAGGCGGATGCCGAGCCGGTCTTCCAGGCCCCGGATCTGGTGGCTCAGTGCGGCCTGGCTGACGCACAGCTCCAGCGCGGCTCGGGTGAAGTTCTGGTGGCGGGCGGCCGCCTCGAACGCACGCAGCGCGTTCAGTGGCAGGGTGGGGTGCAGCATCGGAGAGCCGTGAGCCAGGGTGATGGCTGATCCTACCCGTTCAATGAGGAATTTCGTAAATCTCAAACATTTGATCGCGTCAGGCATGAGTTCAACTTATGGCTTGCCCTGATTTTTCGCGCTGGTCGGTCGCAGGGGAGGCGCCAATAATCGAGCGGTCACCAGGAGAACCCCTATGCTCGCCCGTCGCCGATTCCTGCAGTTCAGTGGTGCTGCCGTTGCGTCCTCGCTGCTTGCCCCGGCGCTGGCGCAACCGGTTTCCGCCTCGTCTGGCATACCCGCCGCGAACGCCGCCATTGCCGGCGCCGCCGATTTCGCCGCGCTGGAGAAAGCCAGCGGTGGCCGCCTGGGTGTCACCGTGCTGAACACCGGCAACGGCCGTCGCATCGGCGGGCATCGGCAGGATGAGCGCTTCCCGATGTGCAGCACGTTCAAGTCGATGCTGGTCGCCCATGTGCTGAGCCTTGCCGATGCAGGCCGCGTTTCGCTCGACACCCGTGTGCCCATCGCCGGGAAGGATCTGCTGTCCTACGCTCCGGTGGCGCGCCGCCACGTGGGCAAGGATCTGACCGTGCGCGACCTGTGCCGGGGCACGCTGACCACCAGCGACAACACGGCGGCCAACCTGCTGCTGGAGGTGGTGGGCGGGCCGTCGGCGCTGACGGCATTCCTGCGCGGGCAGGGCGACAGCATTACCCGCAATGACCGCAACGAGCCGGACGTGAATCTGTTCGCGAAGGGAGACCCGCGCGATACCACCAGCCCGGCCGCGATGGCCACCAGCCTGGCCCGCTTCGCGGTGGGCAATGGCCTGCAGCCTGCATCGCGCCGGCAGTTCGCCGATTGGCTCATCGACAACCAGACCGGCGATGCCTGCCTGCGCGCCGGGCTGGGCAAGCGCTGGCGGGTGGGGGACAAGACCGGCAGCAACGGTGATGACACGCGCAACGACATCGCCGTGCTGTGGCCGCATGCGGGCGGCACCGCGTGGGTGGTCACCGCCTATCTGCAGGGCGCATCGGTCGATGACGACCAGCGCGCAGCAGTGCTTGCACGGGTGGGGGCGCTGGCCGATGCGATGATCGGATGAGGTAACCGGGGTCATCGGGAAATGGCTTGCCGGATCGGTCGGGCACGCGCATCCTGCGCGCGTTCGAACCCCACGGAAGACCCCGATGAGCCATGAGTTGATCTACCTGCTGCTGATCTTCGCGCTGCTGGTGATCCCGCGCGCACTGCAGCGATTCAGCCTGCCGGCGCCGTTGACCTGCCTGCTGTTCGGCATCATCGGCATGCTCTGGCTGGGCGACCAGGCACACGACGCGGTGATCGGCCTGCTGGCCACGCTGGGCATTTCCTCGCTGTTCCTGTTCGCGGGCCTGGAAGTGGATCTGCAGGCGCTGCGGCGTGGCATGTGGCCGCTGCTGGCGCACCTGGTGATCCGTACCGGCACGCTGTTCGGCGTGGGCTGGCTGGCCTGGCGCTATGCGGGGCTGCCATGGCAGGCCGCTGGGCTGCTGGCGCTGGCGCTGCTGACGCCCTCCACCGGCTTCATCATGGATTCGCTGTCGCGGCTGGGCCTGAGCGAGGACGAGCGGTTCTGGGTCACCAGCAAGGCCATCGCCGGCGAACTGCTGGCGCTGGCGGCGTTGTTCATCGTGCTGCAGGCCGGCGACCCGGGCCACATGGCGCTGTCCAGCCTGGCCCTGCTGGCGATGATGATCGGCCTGCCGCTGCTGTTCATCGCGCTGGGCCGCTGGGTGGCGCCGCACGCGCCGGGCTCGGAGTTCTCGCTGCTGGTGATGGTCGGCATGGTGGCGGCGTACATCACCTATCTGCTGGGCGTGTATTACCTGGTGGGCGCGTTCATCGCCGGCCTGGTCGCGCGCCTGCTGCACCAGCGCATGCCGCTGCTGGCCTCGCACGAGAACCTGCACGCGCTGCGCCTGTTCGCCTCGTTCTTCGTGCCATTCTATTTCTTCAATGCCGGCACCAAGGTGCCCAGCGAAGCCCTCAGTTTCGAGGCGCTGGGGCTGGGCATCGTGATCACCCTGGTGGTGCTGCCGCTGCGCATCGGCGTGGTCTGGCTGCAGCGCCGGGTGATGTTCGGCGAGAGCTTCCGCAGCAGCCTGCGCGTCTCGCTGGCGCTGGCCCCGACCCTGATCTTCACCCTGGTGCTGGCGGCGATCATGCGCGAGCGTTTCCAGATTCCGGCGGTGCTGTTCGGCGCGCTGCTGCTGTACGCCGCACTGACCACACTGTTGCCGTCGCTGGTGTTCCGCACACCCTTCGACGTCGATCCGGTGGAGCAGGAGCCGGCGGGCAAGGGCGAGTCCGCGCCGGAAGCGGCCACCGAGACGCGGCCGGAACCTCACATCGCCGAACGCTGACCGGTTGCCGCGCGCGGTTTGCGCCCGTCGGCCATGGCCGTTAGGGTTGGGGCATGAAACTGCCTGCCGTTGTCACCGCTTCCGCCCTCCTGCTCAGCCTCGCTGCCTGCTCGCAGCGTTCCGATACGGTCGCGCATGATCTGGCGACCGCACCGGCCGATGCCTTCATGGCTGCCATCGCCGCGCATTGCGGCCAGGCCTATGAGGGCCGGGTGGTGGAGGACACGCCGGCACCGACCGGCAAGGACCCGTTCGCCGGCCAGCGCCTGGTCATGCATGTGCGCGGCTGTGCCGACCCCGCCCATGAACTGCGGATTCCCTTCCATGTGGGGGATGACCATTCGCGCACCTGGGTGCTGACCCGCACCGAAAACGGCCTGCGCCTGAAACACGATCATCGCCACGAAGACGGTAGCCCCGACGCGATCACCCTCTATGGCGGCGACAGCACGCCACCGGGCACCGCCGAGCGCCAGCGGTTCCCAGCCGACTCCGATTCGGTGGCGATGTTCCGTCGTGCCGACATGCTGGCCTCCACGCACAACACCTGGGCGATGGAGATCGACCCCGACCAGACTTTCGTCTACGAACTGACGCGCCCGGAAGGCCGCCGTTTCCGCGTGAAGTTCGACCTGAGCAAGCCGGTCGAGCTGCCGCCCGCACCGTGGGGCGACGAGAAGGCGCCGGCACCCTGATCTTCGGGTCGGATCCCTCCTGCGGAGGGTCCGACCCGGTCACTGCATGAACCCACGGGTCAGAGCCCTGGCCGTCGGCCAGGGATCCGACCCCGGGGCTCAGCGCGCGCTGAAGCGTGCACGGCAGCCGTTGCTCACCCACACCTGGCCGCGTGCATAGCCCCAGCTGCGGCCTTCCTGGCAGGCACTGCCGGACAGCTGCTGCTGCAGCACCGGCCGGCCCTGGCGCTCATCCCAGTCGCAGTTCTGCGTGCGGTTGTTGTTGCTGCTGCAGGTGATCGAATAATTGCTGTTGCCGCCGCCCCAGCCACCGCCGCCGCCCCAGCCGCGGGCCTCGGCGAACTCGGCGCGGCAGCCGTTGCTGACCCAGACCGCGCCGTTGCGCACGCCCCAGGTGCGGCCTTCATCGCAGGGGCTGCCGGACAGCTGGCGGACCAGGCGGGCGTTGCGCCAGCCGACCGGGCAGCTGCGCTCACGGTTGCTCTGGCTCTCGCAGCGGATGGTTTCGCCGGGACGGCCGTTGTTGCCGCCCCAGCCACCGCCATTGCCACCGCCCCAGCCGCCGCGGGCTTCAACGAACTCGGCGCGGCAGCCATTGCTGACCCAGATGCTGCCGTTGCGGCTGCCCCAGGTGCGGCCCTCGTCGCAGGCGCTGCCGGACAGCTGGCGGACCAGCTGCGCATTGCGCCAGCCGGTGCTGCAGACACGTTCACGGTTGTTCTGGCTTTCGCAGCGGATCACCCCGTCCTGCGCAGCGGCCGGAGCAGAGGGCAGGGCGAGCACGGCCAGAGTGCTCAGGGTCACGGCCAGGCTGGCCAGGGACAACGATTTCATGGCGGCATCCCATACGGTGGCAGGTGCCCGACTATAGGGACCGGGGCGATCAAGCCGGCGTGACTGCCCGGATTTGCCCCGGCCGGGGCCTCGGCCGCAGAATACGAGGCTTTCCGGCCCCCATCCGGTGCCGGCGTTCTCCAGCGGAGCTTCCCCCCATGCGTACCCACTTCTGCGGCCTGGTCGACGAGACCCTGATTGGCCAGACTGTCACCCTCGCCGGCTGGACCGACGTGGCCCGTAACCAGGGCGGCGTCTGCTTCATCGATCTCCGCGATCATGAAGGCATCGTGCAGGTGACCGTGGAGGTCGACAACGCCGACGTGTTCGCCGTGGCGGCGTCGCTGGGCTATGAGGACGTGCTGCAGGTGGAGGGCGTCGTGCGCGCCCGCCACGCGGTGAACGACAAGATGCGCACCGGCAAGGTGGAAGTGATCGCCACCGCCATCACCGTGCTGAACAAGGCCGCCCCGCTGCCGTTCCACGCCCACGAGAACCCGGGCGAGGAAACCCGCCTGAAGTACCGCTACCTGGACCTGCGCCGCCCCGAAATGCAGCGCATGCAGCGCACCCGCATCAAGCTGGTGCAGGCGCTGCGCCGCCACCTGGACGAAAAGGGCTTCCAGGACATCGAGACCCCGATCCTGACCAAGGCCACTCCGGAAGGCGCGCGCGACTTCCTGGTGCCGGCGCGCATGCATCCGGGCGAGTTCTACGCCCTGCCGCAGAGCCCGCAGCTGTTCAAGCAGATCCTGATGGTGGCCGGGTTCGACCGCTACTACCAGATCGCGCGCTGCTTCCGCGACGAGGCCCTGCGTGCCGACCGCCAGCTGGAATTCACCCAGCTGGACATGGAGTTCGCCTTCGTCCGCGAACGCGATGTGCAGGACTTCGTCGAGGACATGATCCGCGCCATCTTCAAGGAAGTGGTCGATGTCGAGCTGGATGCCAGCTTCCCGCGCATGACCTGGGCCGAGGCGATGCGTCGCTATGGTTCGGACAAGCCGGATCTGCGCATCGCGCTGGAACTGGTCGACGTGGCTGAACTGGTCAAGGACAGCGAGTTCCCCGTGTTCACCGGCCCGGCCAACGATGCCGAAGGCCGCGTCGCCGCGCTGCGCATCCCGGGCGGCGCGTCGCTGAGCCGCAAGCAGATCGACGAGTACGCCGCGCATGCCGCCAAGTACGGCGCCAAGGGCCTGGCCTACATCAAGATCGCCGACAACGGCGAAGTCAGCTCGCCGATCCAGAAGTTCTTCAGCGAAGAGCGCTTCGCGACGCTGGTGGCCCATGTCGGTGCCGGCAACGGCGATATCGTGTTCTTCGGTGCCGGTGGCTACAACAAGGTCTCCGACTTCATGGGCGCGCTGCGCCTGAAGGCCGGCAAGGACTTTGGCCTGGTCGCCGACGGCTGGGCACCGCTGTGGGTCACCGACTTCCCGATGTTCGAGTGGGACGAGGAAGAACAGCGCTACGTCGCCCTGCATCACCCCTTCACCGCACCGGCCGTGGACGACATCGCCGACCTGCGCGCCAATGCCCGTACCGCCGTCTCGCGCGGTTACGACATGGTGCTCAACGGCAATGAAATCGGCGGCGGTTCGATCCGTATCCACCGTCCGGACATGCAGAGCGCGGTGTTCGAGCTGCTGGGCATCGGCGCCGAAGAGGCCCGCGCCAAGTTCGGCTTCCTGCTCGACGCGCTGAACTACGGCGCGCCGCCGCACGGTGGCATCGCCTTCGGCATCGACCGCATCGCCGCGCTGATGGCCGGAACCGAGTCGATCCGCGACGTCATCCCGTTCCCGAAGACCACCGGTGCACAGGATCTGATGACCGACGCGCCGTCGCCGATCGTCGACGCGCAGCTGGCCGAAGTGCACATCCAGGTTCGCCCCAAGACCAACTGATCAGGAGATCCAGGCAATGACCGAGTTTGCGTTTTCGCTGGAGTGGGAAAAGCTGGGCAATGAAGGCTCCGAGGCCACCCTGGTCACCGAGCGTGCACGCGTGTTCGGGGGGTGGCTGGTCCGCGTCGGCACCAATCCGGCCGCGATGGCCCTGACCTTCGTCGCCGACGGCGAAGGCCGTTGGGACGGTGAAGACTTCGGCGTCGAGGACTACGAGGACGACGAAGAGGAAGAAGAGTACGACGAGGACGAGGAAGGCGAGGAAGAAGAGGACGAGGACGAAGAGGAATACGAGGAAGAGGACGAGGAAGAAGAAGCGGAATCGCCTGGAAAGGCTTGACCCGCGCTTCGCCCTGACGTCAACTTCCTGCATGTATTCGATCCGCCGCGCCACTGTGGACGACGCGCCGACCCTGTCGGCGCTGGCCGCACGCACGTTCACTGAAACCTTCGGCCATCTGTACCCGCCGCAGGACCTGCAGGCCTTCCTCGAGGAGGCCTACACGGTCGAGCGCCAGCGCGTGATCCTGTCCCACCCCGATTACGCGGTGTGGCTGCTGGAACTGGATGGGGAGGCGGTCGGCCATGCCGCCGCCGGCCCCTGTGGCCTGCCGCATCCGGATGTGAAACCTGGTGACGGCGAACTCAAGCGCCTGTACCTGGTCAAGACGCAGCAGAGCTGCGGCTGGGGCAGCCGCCTGCTGGAAACCGCGCTGGCCTGGCTGGAACACGAAGGCCCGCGCACGTTGTGGCTGGGCGTGTGGTCGGAGAACTTCGGCGCGCAGCGCTTCTACGCCCGCTACGGCTTCGAGAAGGCCGGCGAGTACCTGTTCCCTGTCGGCGACACCCAGGACCTCGAATTCATCCTGCGCCGCGCGCCGCGCGCGGCCTGACGTTCACCGCCGCTTGCCGCGCGCGCGTGTTCAATCACCTCACGTTCCTGCCCCGCTGACCGCCAGGCTGTTTGCATGACTCCCCCCGTATTGCTGCTGCATGGCATCTGGAATGCCCGTGCCTGGGTCGGGCCACTGGCCTGGCGCCTGCGCGCGCGTGGTTTCCAGGTACACGCGTTCGGCTATCCCTCGGTGTTCGGTGGCCCCGATGTGGCAGTGCCGCAGTTGCTGGAACGTCTGGCCGACGCCGGGCCGTTGTCGCTGGTCGGTCACAGCCTGGGCGGACTGCTGGCACTGGAGGCGCTGCGCCGCGATCCGCAGCTGCCAGTGCAGCGCGTGGTCTGCCTGGGCTCGCCGCTGCGCGGCAGTGGTACCGCGCGCTCGTTGTCCGATCATGGCTGGGGCCTGGCGCTGGGGCGCAGCAGCGAGCTGCTGCTGGACGGCCTGCCGGACTGGCAGGGCAAGGCCGAGGTTGGCCTGATCGCCGGTTCGGTACCGCACGGGCTGGGCAGCCTGCTGGGCGCGATCGACGATGCGTCCGACGGCACCGTGGCACTGGCCGAGACCCGCCTGCCGGGCCTGGCCGACCATTGCGTGGTGCGTACCAGCCACAGCGGCCTGGTGGTGTCGCCCGACGCCGCGCGGCAGACCGCGCATTTCCTGCGCCACGGCCACTTCGACCACAGCCGCGACGCGGCGGCGGCATAGGGGCAGGGGAGGCGGGGCCGCCTTGTAGCGCCGAGCCCATGCTCGGCTGCATTCCGTCGGGCCCATTGAGCCGAGCATTGGCCCGGCGCTACAACAATACGGGCCTAGACACGGTTGCAGCGCCCGATCAGGTAGAATCCGCGCCTTGATCCTGAAGCAGCCAGACGGTAGCACCCATGGGTAGAGGCCCCTCCATCGAAGCCCGCAAGAACGCGTCCGACGCGAAGCGCGGCAAGATTTTCACCAAGATCATCCGCGAGATCGGCGTTGCCGCGCGCGGCGGTGGAGGCGACCCCAACAACAACCCGCGCCTGCGCGTGGCGGTGGACAAGGGCCTGGCCGTGAACATGTCCAAGGACGTGATCGAGCGCGCCATCAAGAAGGCCACCGGTGAACTGGAAGGCGTCGATTACGAGGAAATCCGCTACGAAGGCTATGCCCCGGGTGGCGTGGCCGTGATCGTCGACTGCCTGACCGACAACCGCGTGCGCACCGTGGCCGACGTCCGCCATGCGTTCAGCAAGTGCGGCGGCAACATGGGTACCGAAGGCTCGGTGGCCTTCATGTTCAAGCGCCTGGGCGTGCTCAGCTTCGCCCCGGGTGCCGACGAGGAAGCCATCACCGAAGCAGCCATCGAAGCCGGCGCCGACGACATCGTGGTCTACCCCGATGACGGCTCGATCGACGTGGTCACCAGCCCTGACGCGTTCAACGCAGTCAAGGACGCAATGGTCGCCGCCGGGCATGTCGCCGACCACGCCGAGATCACCTTCCGCGCCGACAACGACATCAAGGTCGAAGGCGAGGTCGCCCTGCAGGTCAAGAAGCTGCTGGACATGCTCGAAGACCTGGACGACGTGCAGGACGTGTATTCCAACGCCGAACTCGGCGCCGACGCCTACGCCTGAGCCGTCCTCGACGGCCTGGGCGCGGGCCGTTGAACGGTCACCGCGGACAGTCATGAGCCCATACGCCTGCCAGCGCCCCCCGTTCCGCCCCGCCAGGAGCGCGGCATGACCCGCATCCTCGGCATCGACCCCGGTTCGCAGCGGACCGGGGTCGGCATCATCGATGTCGACGCCGCCGGCCGCGTCAGTTACGTGCACCACCAGCCGCTGGTGCTGCTGGGCGCCGACGACTTCCCGCAGCGCATGAAACTGCTGGTGCTGGGCCTGGCCGATCTGTGCCGCGAGTACCAGCCCAATGAAGTGGCCATCGAAAAGGTGTTCATGGCGCGCAATCCCGATTCGGCGCTGAAGCTGGGCCAGGCCCGCGGCGCGGCGATCTCGGCCGTGGTGCTGCGCGACCTGCCGGTGCACGAATACGCCGCCAGCGAGATCAAGCTCGCGGTGGTCGGGCGCGGTGGCGCCGAAAAGCAACAGGTTCAACACATGGTCGGGCTCATGCTCAACCTGAAAACCAAGCTGCAGGCCGACGCGGCCGACGCGTTGGCGGTGGCGATCACCCATGCCCACGTAAGGGCGACGGCCAACCGCCTGGGGCTCAGTGCCCGCCAGGCGTGGGGCCGCAAATGAGGAGCTGCACGCAATGATCGGTCGACTGCGCGGCATCGTCGCCTACAAGGCGCCGCCGTGGCTGGTGGTGGACGTGAACGGAGTGGGCTACGAACTGGAGGCGCCGATGAGCACCTTCTACGACCTGCCCGAGCTCGGCCGCGAGGTCACCCTGTACACCCATTACTCGCAGAAGGAAGACAGCGTCTCGCTGTACGGCTTCCTGCGCGAGGGCGAGCGGCGCCTGTTCCGCGACGTGCAGAAGGTCAGCGGCATCGGCGCGAAGATCGCGCTGGCCGTGCTGTCCGGTGTCAGCGTCGAAGAATTCGCGCGCATGGTCCAGGCCGGCGACATCACCGCGCTGACCCGCATCCCGGGTATCGGCAAGAAGACCGCCGAACGCATGGTGCTGGAACTGCGTGACCGCGCGGCCCAGTTCGGTGCCGGCGGCGCGCTGCCCACCGGCAGTGGTCCGGCCCCGGCCGATCCGCTGTCCGATGCCACCGTGGCCCTGCAGCAGCTGGGCTACAAGCCGGCCGAAGCGGCCCGCATGGCCCGCGATGCCTTCAATGAAGGCGACGAAGTGGCCACCGTGATCCGCAAGGCGCTGCAGTCCGCGCTGCGCTGAACCGCGTCCCTTTCCCCCAACCTACCGCCTGAGCTTCGCCAGGAGTCCCATGTCCAGCAGTCAAACCCCGCACGCAGCCGCCCCCGGCGGCCATGGCCACGCCCCCTCCGCTGGAGGACTGGCGCTGGTCATCGGTGCGATCGGCGTGGTGTTCGGCGATATCGGTACCAGCCCGCTGTACACCCTGAAGGAGGCGTTCTCGCCACACTACGGGCTCAACAGCGACCACGACACCGTGCTGGGCGTGCTGTCGCTGGCGTTCTGGGCGCTGAACCTGGTGGTGACCCTGAAGTACGTCACCATCATCATGCGCGCCGACAACGATGGCGAAGGCGGCATCATGGCGCTGATGGCGCTGACCCAACGCACGCTGCGCAACGGCTCGCGCTCGGCTTATGTGGTGGGCATCCTCGGCATCTTCGGCGCCTCGCTGTTCTTCGGCGACGGCGTGATCACCCCGGCCATGTCCGTGCTCAGTGCGGTCGAAGGCCTGGAGGTGGCCGCGCCCGGACTTCATGTCTTCATCGTGCCGGTCACCCTGGTGGTGCTGCTGGCGGTGTTCGCCGCGCAACGCTTCGGTACCGAGAAGATCGGCAAGGCGTTCGGCCCGATCATGGCAATCTGGTTCGTGTCGCTGGCGGCAATCGGCATCTACAACATCGTCGATGCGCCCGAGGTGCTGAAGGCCTTCAACCCCTGGTGGGGCATCCGCTTCTTCATGGAGCACGGCTGGCACGGCATCTTCATTCTCGGTGCAGTGGTGCTGGCGGTGACCGGCGGCGAAGCGCTGTATGCGGACATGGGCCACTTCGGGCTGCGCCCGATCCGCCACGCCTGGTACTTCTTCGTGCTGCCGTGCCTGGTGCTGAACTACCTGGGGCAGGGCGCACTGGTGCTCAACCACCCCGAGGCCCTGAAGAACCCGTTCTTCGAGGCAGTGCCGTCGTGGGCGCTGTACCCGATGATCATCCTGGCCACCATGGCGGCGGTGATCGCCTCGCAGTCGGTCATCACCGGCGCATTCTCGGTCTCGCGCCAGGCCATGCAGCTGGGCTACATCCCGCGCATGCGCATCAAGCACACCTCGCACGACACCATCGGCCAGATCTACATCCCGGGCATCAACTGGGGCATTGCGGTGATGGTGTTCGGGCTGGTGCTGGCGTTCCGCAGTTCGTCCAACCTGGCCGTGGCGTACGGCATTTCGGTGTCGGCCACGATGCTGATCGACACCCTGCTGCTGGCCGTGGTGGCGCGGACGTTGTGGCCGAGGTCGCGTGGCTGGCTGCTGCCGCTGTGCGTGGTGTTCTTCATCATCGACCTCGGCTTCGTCATCGCCAACGGCGCCAAGCTGCTGCAGGGCGCCTGGTTCCCGGTGGTGCTGGGCATCTTCCTGTTCACCATGATGCGCACCTGGCGCCGTGGCCGCGAGCTGCTGCGCGACGAGATCCGCAAGGACGGCATCCGCCTGGATACCTTCCTGCCGGGCCTGATGCTGGCCCCGCCGGTGCGCGTGCCGGGCACCGCGGTGTTCCTCACCGCCGACCCGACCGTGGCGCCGCATGCGCTGATGCACAACCTCAAGCACAACAAGGTGCTGCACGAGCGCAACGTGTTCCTGCACGTGGAAACCCTGCCGATCCCGTATGCGATGGAAGGGCAGCGGCTGAAGATCGAATCGGTGGGTGACGAGTTCTACCGCGTCTACGTGCGCTTCGGCTTCATGGAGACCCCGGACGTGCCGCTGGCGCTGATGCGCTCGTGCGACCACGGTGGCATCTATTTCGATCCGATGGACACCACCTTCTTCGCCAGCCGCGAGACCATCGTCGCCACCGCCAACCGCGGCATGCCGATCTGGCGTGACAAGCTGTTCGCGCTGATGCATCGCAACGCCGCCCCGGCCACCGGCTTCTTCCGGATTCCGGGCAACCGCCTGGTCGAACTCGGGGCCCAGGTCGAGATCTGACGCGCGCGGGGTCGGATCCCTTTTCCGCAGGAAAAGGGCTCTGACCCCATGTTCCCGGTGTTCCGGTTCGGGGTCAGAGCCGTTTTCCTCTGGAAAACGGATCCGACCCCATACGCTTTTGCCGCATAATCAGCACATGACCGACGACCGCATCATCGGCGCCGGCGCCACCCGCGAGGATGACGCCGCCGACGCCAGCATCCGCCCCAGGCGCTTGGCCGACTACCTCGGCCAGGCCCCGGTGCGCGAGCAGCTGGAGATCTACATCGAAGCGGCCAAGGCGCGTGGCGATGCGCTGGACCACGTGCTGATCTTCGGCCCGCCCGGCCTGGGCAAGACCACGCTCAGCCACGTCATCGCCAACGAACTGGGCGTGGCCCTGCGCGTGACCTCCGGCCCGGTGATCGAGAAGGCCGGCGACCTCGCTGCGCTGCTGACCAACCTGCAGCCGCATGACGTGCTGTTCGTGGATGAGATCCACCGCCTGTCGCCGGTGGTCGAGGAAGTGCTGTACCCGGCGATGGAAGACTTCCAGATCGACATCATGATCGGCGAGGGCCCGGCGGCCCGCTCGATCAAGATCGACCTGCCGCCGTTCACCCTGATCGGCGCCACCACCCGCGCCGGCCTGCTGACCGCGCCGCTGCGCGACCGCTTCGGCATCGTCCAGCGCCTGGAGTTCTACAGCGTCGAGGAGCTGACCCGGATCGTGCGCCGCTCGGCCACCATCCTCGGCATCGACTGCACCGCCGACGGCGCCGGCGAGATCGCGCGGCGCGCGCGTGGCACCCCGCGCATCGCCAACCGGCTGCTGCGCCGCGTGCGCGACTACGCGCAGGTGAAGGCCGGCGGCCACATCGACGAGGCAGTGGCACAGGCCGCGATGAAGATGCTCAAGGTCGATCCGGAGGGCTTCGACGAGCTCGACCGGCGCCTGCTCAAGACCCTGGTCGACTACTTCGACGGCGGCCCGGTCGGCATCGAATCGCTGGCCGCGGCGCTGTCCGAAGAGCGCGGCACGCTGGAAGACGTGGTCGAGCCGTACCTGATCCAGCAGGGCTTCCTGGTGCGTACCGCGCGCGGCCGCATGGCCACCCACAAGGCTTACCGGCACATGGGCCTGAAGCCGAAGAACCCGCCACAGGACCTGTTCGCGGAGGTTCCCGATGTCGGTTGAGCCCCGATTCAGTTGGCCGACACGCATTTACTGGGAAGATACCGACGCAGGTGGCGTGGTCTACCACGCCCGCTACGTGGCCTTCATGGAACGGGCCCGGACCGAATGGATGCGTGCGCTCGGCTACGGCCAGGGGCGCATGCGCGCCGAGCACGGGATGGTCTTCGCGGTGCGCTCGATGCAGATGGATTTCATCAGGCCGGCACGGCTGGATGACACCCTGCAGGTGACTGCCCGCCTGGTCCAGCTGAAGAAGGCCAGCATGGTCTTCGACCAGCAGATCCTGCGCGACGGCGAGCTGCTGCTGTCCGCGCAGGTCCGCATCGCCGCACTGGAAGCGGCCAGTTTCCGCCCGCGTGGCATGGACGATGCCGTCCTTGCCGTGCTGCAACCCCACCTCCACCCCGAATCCGAACATTGAGGAACAACGGATGATCGCAACGCTCCTGGCCCTGCAGGCCACGGTCACCGAGGCACTGCCGGCCGACGTCAGCAACGCCGCGACACAGACCCTTGCCCAGGCCACCACCGGCGGCGGCATCAACTACCTCGAACTGATGGCCAAGGCCAGCCTGCCGGTGAAGATCATCGTGCTGCTGCTGCTGGTCGGCTCGTTCGTCAGCTGGGTGATCATTTTCCGCAAGGCCCGCGTGTTCAAGCAGGCCACCCGCGAAGCCGACGAGTTCGAGAACCGCTTCTGGTCCGGCGCCGACCTGGGCAAGCTGTACAGCGCAGCCACCGACCGCAGCCGCAGCGTGACCGGCCTGGAAGCCATCTTCGAAGCCGGTTTCCGCGAGTACACCCGCCTGCGCGACAAGCGCCGGCTGGATGGCCGTGCGCAGCTTGAAGGCGCGCAGCGCGCCATGCGCACCACCTACACCCGTGAAGTGGACCAGCTCGAGCGCAACCTGGAGCTGCTGGCCAACATCGGCTCGACTGCCCCGTACGTGGGCCTGGTCGGTACCGTGTTCGGCATCATGGTGACCATGCACGACATGATCAGCAGCGGTGCCCAGGCCGGTATCGCCGCCGTCGCGCCGGGCATCTCCGAGGCACTGTTCGCCACCGCCATCGGCCTGTTCGTGGCGATCCCGGCGGTGTGGGCCTACAACCGCTTCACCACCCGCGTGGAGCGCATGTCGGTGCGGTTCGAGACCTTCGCCGAAGAGTTCAGCTCCATCCTGCAGCGCCAGAGCGCTGGCGACGAGTAAGCGCCTGACCCGGGAGTCCAAGCCATGTCCGCTGCCATCGGTCGCCGCAAGCGCCGCAAGCTGAAATCGGAAATCAACGTCGTTCCCTACATCGACGTCATGCTGGTGCTGCTGATCATCTTCATGGTCACCGCACCGCTGCTCACCCTGAGCTTCGACGTCGACCTGCCGCAGTCCAACGCCAAGGCGCTGGAGAGCAAGCAGGACCCGGTGATCGTCTCGGTGCGCCAGGACGGCCAGCTCAGCCTGAAGCTGCCCGACGCCAAGGAGCCGGCCGCCGTGTCGGCCGAGGAACTGGAAGGCCGCCTGGCCGGCATCGCCGCCCAGGACAAGGGCGTGCGCGTGATCGTCGCCGCCGACCGCGCCGTGGCCTATGAGAAGGTCATTACCGCGATGGACGTGATCAAGCGCGCCAAGGTAGACAAGGTAGGCCTGGCCACCGATGCACGCTGACGCCCTGCCACCCCCGCATCAGCGCGAACCCGGCTGGGGTCTGCCCCTGGCGCTGGCGTTGCTGGTGCACCTGCTGGTCGCGCTGGTCTTCATCGTGGCCTGGCTGTGGTCGCCCCAGCGCAACACCGATGCCGCCGCTGGCGACCCCTCGGTCGAGGCCAGCCTGGCGCTGTCCGCCTCCGAGGCGTCCGCCGCACGCCAGGCGCTGCGCCAGTCAGAGAAGCTGGAGGACCTGCCGCCGCCGGTCGCCGAGCCGATCCCGGTGCCGGAAGACACCATTCCGCCGCCGCAGCCGATTCCCGAGCCGCGCCCGCAGGACGCGCCCACGCCCCAGCAGCAACAGGCGCAGGAGCGTGTTGCGCAGCCGGACACCAAGGACCAGGAAGCGGTGAGCGCACTGGCCATCTCGCAGGAGAAGGCCAAGCAGGAACAGGAAGCCAAGCGCCGCCAGGAGCAGATCGACCTGACCGAACGCAAGCGCCAGGAAGAAGCGGAGCAGAAGCTGCGCCTGGCCAAGCAGCAGGAAGCGGACGAGAAGAAGAAGCAGGCCGAGCAGGAGCGCGTCGCGGCTGACAAGGCCGAGGCCGAGAAGCAGAAGAAGATCGCCGAGATCCGTGCCCGCCGCGAGCAGGCCGAGAAGGAAGCCAAGCTGGCCGAGCGGAAGCTGCGCGAGGTCGCCGCCGCGCGCAATGCCGCAGGCAGTGCCGCTGCCGGCTCCAGCGGCGCTTCCCAGCCGGCGGCCGGTGGTGGTGGCAACAGCGACGATCTTTCAGCCAAGTACGCCGCAGCGATCCAGGCCAAGGTGCTGTCGCAGTGGGTGCGCCCGGATACGGTGCCGCTGGGCCAGCGTTGCCAGATCACCATCACCCAGATTCCGGGCGGCACGGTGATGCAGGCCAAGGTCAGCCCGAACTGCCCCTATGACGAGGCCGGCAAGCGTTCGATCGAGGCCGCGGTGCTCAATGCGCAGCCACTGCCGTACCGCGGCTTCGAGTCGGTGTTCGCGCGTACGCTCAACTTCACCTTTACCGCCCAGGATCGCTGAGGCGGGCAGGGCAGGGGTGGCCTCGGGCCACTCCTGCCCACGGATGTCGCGCTTGCCTCTGGCGTGCTCGGTTTCGGCCGGGCAGGCTGCAGGCTGCTGTCGAACACCGCCCCGAGGGGCGGCGTGACCGGGGCAGGCAGGTGCGATGTTAGCCACGACGTTAACGGTGCGTGAGAGGACGGGCTGGAACTGACCCGGAATTCACGTACCCTTGGTTCATGATTGCGAAGCGGTTCACTCCCGCTTTGTTATCCCTCGTTCCGGTTTCCCCCTATTGAGCGCTCCATGAAAAAGATGCCTCGCTGGCTTGCCGTGTTTGCGGCCCTGTTGCTGCCCTTTGCTGCCGTCGCGCAGCAGAAGGGGCTGGATATCGACATCATCGGCGGCAATGCCTCCGCCCTGCCGATCACCATCGTGCCGATGCCCTACCAGGGTTCGTCGGCCGCTCCGCAGACCGACGTCGCCGGCGTGGTCCGCGCCGACCTGGAGCGTTCGGGCCAGTTCCGCACGCTGCCGGAAGCGCAGATCGTCGAGAAGCCCGTGCGTGGCGGTGACATCCAGTTCGCCACCTGGCGCGCGCTGAAGCAGAACTACATCGTGGTCGGCCGCGTGCTCGATGCCGGTGCCGGTGCCTACCGCGTCGAGTACGAACTGTTCGACGTGCCCAAGGGCGAGCGCCTGCTGGGCCTGGCGATGACCGCCCGTGGCAACGCCATGCGCGACGTCGCCCACCAGATGGCCGACGCCATCTACGAGAAGATCACCGGCGTGCGCGGCGCCTTCTGGACCCGCATCGCCTACGTGACCGCCAGCGGCAAGGGCGATGCCATGCGCTATGCGCTGATGGTGGCCGACTCCGACGGCTACAACCCGCAGACCATCGTGCGTTCGGCCGAGCCGCTGCTGTCGCCGTCGTGGAGCCCGGATGGCAGCAAGCTGGCCTACGTCAGCTTCGAGCGTGGCAATTCGGCGATCTACATCCAGAACATCGGCACCGGTGCGCGCGAACTGGTCACCAGCTTCCGCGGCATCAACAGCGCCCCGGCGTTCTCACCCGATGGCCGCAAGCTGGCCCTGACCCTGTCGCGTTCGGGCAACCCGGAAATCTACGTGATGGACCTGGGCAGCAAGCAGCTGACCCAGCTGACCAACCACTTCGCCATCGACACCGAGCCGACCTGGGCGCCGGATGGCAGCGCGGTGTACTTCACCTCCGACCGCGGCGGCCGCCCGCAGGTCTACAAGGTCGGCGCCGGTGGCGGCAGTGCCGAGCGCGTGACCTTCCAGGGCAACTACAATGCCAAGCCCTCGGTGTCCTACGACGGCAAGAAGATCGCCGTTGCGCAGGGCTCGGGCAACAGCTACAAGATCGCGATGATGGACAGCTCGCTGGGTTCGCCCCGCTGGAGCACGCTGTCCCCGGGTTCGCTGGATGAATCTCCGAGCTTTGCGCCCAACGCAAGCATGGTGTTGTACGCCGCCCGCGAGGGTGGCCGTGGTGTGCTGTACGCCGTTTCCGCCGATGCGCGCGTGCGCCAGCGGTTGGTTCTGGCTGACGGAGATGTGCGCGAACCGGCATGGTCCCCATACCGTACCCAGCGCTAAAAGAGTGTTAATATTTTCGCTGTCTTGAACCCCTCATCGGCCTAGGAGCCACAAAGGTATCGCCATGAACAAGTCCACCCGCGTTCTGCTTGTTTCCCTGCTGTCTGTGGCCGTCCTGGCCGGTTGCTCGAAGAAGGTGAAGGAAGAGCCGGCAACCCCGGTTGACACCGGCACCTCCACCACCACCCCGACCGGTCCGTCGACCTCCGGCCTGTACGGCCCGGGCGACCTGGACACCGACGCTTGCCTGCGCCAGCGCGTTGTCTACTTCGACCTGGACAAGGAAGACGTGAAGCCGGAATTCCAGGCCATCATGGCTTGCCACGCCAAGTACCTGCGTGACCGTCCGTCCTCGCGCATCACCCTGCAGGGCCACACCGACGAACGCGGTTCGCGCGCGTACAACCAGGCTCTGGGTGAGCGTCGTGGCAACGGCGTCAACTCGGCCCTGCAGGCCAACGGTGGCTCGGCTTCGCAGCTGACCGTCGTGTCCTACGGTGAAGAGCGTCCGGTCTGCACCGAGTCGAACGAGTCCTGCTGGTCGCAGAACCGTCGCGTCGAAATCGTCTACACCGCGCAGTAATCCATGCGCATTGGCATCAAACTGATGCTGGTCGTTGCGGCAGCCCTCGTGGCTGCCGCACCGGCGCATGCACAGCGACAGAGCCTGGCCGACCGTGTCGGCGCGCTCGAGCAGCAGATGTACAACAACAGCGCCAACCAGGACCTGTTGAACCAGATCAATCAGCTGCGGCAGCAGGTCACCAGCCTGCAGGCCTCGATCGAGCAGTTGCAGCACGACAACGCCCAGCTCAAGCAGTCCGCCCAGGACCAGTACCTGGATCTGGACAGCCGCCTGAACCGGTTGGAAGGGGGCAATGCCGCCCCGGCCCTGCCGCCCGTTCCGGCGAGCGCGCCGAAGGCCGCACCGGCCCCGGCAAAACCCGCAGCGGCGGCCACTTCCGAGCGGCCGCCTTCCGTCCACGGTGATGCCGGCAGTCTTGCCGCCACCGGCGACGAGCGCACCTCCTACAACGTCGCCTTCGATTCGCTGAAGGCCGGCAAGTACGATGATTCGGCGCAGTTGTTCCTGAGCTTCCTGCAGCTGTACCCGAACGGCGTCTACGCGCCGAACGCGCTGTACTGGCTGGGCGAGAGCTACTACGCCACCCGCAACTTCCCGATGGCCGAGACCCAGTTCCGCGAACTGCTCTCGCGCTATCCGACCCACGACAAGGCCGCCGGCGGCCTGCTCAAGGTCGGCCTCTCGCAGTATGGCGAGGGCAAGGTCGACCAGGCCCAGCAGACGCTGGAGGCCGTCGTGGCGCAGTACCCCGGCTCGGACGCCGCGCGCACCGCGCAGGACCGTCTGCAGTCCATCCGCCTCGGCAAGCAGATCCGCTGACCCGGCGTACAATAGGTGCCCTGTAGAGCCGAGCCCACGCTCGGCTGCTTTCGTTTCCGGTTCGGCAAACCCGCCCGGATCCGGCAGCGCCGGGCCCTGTCTGCCCGGTTGTTTTCGTAGAGCCGAGCCATGCTCGGCTGCGTTCGTTACCGGCCACGGTAGCCCACCCGCCACGTGTCCCACCAAGAAGTACCCGCCATGACCGCCGTTACTCCGTCCAGCGCCGCCGCCACGCCCAGTGAGATCGTGCAGTCGCCCCTGCCACGCCTGAAGATCACCGAGATCTTCACCTCGCTGCAGGGCGAAGCCGATACCGCCGGCTGGCCAACCGTGTTCGTGCGCCTGACCGGCTGCCCGCTGCGTTGCCAGTACTGCGACACCGCCTATGCCTTCCACGGCGGCACCTGGTGGGATATCGACGACATCGTGGCCGAGGTGCTGGCCCAGGGCGTGCGCCACGTCTGCGTGACCGGTGGCGAGCCGTTGGCGCAGAAGCGCTGCCTGGTGCTGTTGGAAAAGCTGTGCGATGCCGGCATGGACGTCTCGCTGGAAACTTCCGGTGCGCTGGACGTCAGCGCGGTGGACCCGCGGGTGTCGCGCGTCGTCGACATCAAGACGCCGGGTTCGGCCGAAGCCGCCCGCAACCGCCTGGAAAACCTGCCGCTGCTGACCGCCCGCGACCAGATCAAGTTCGTCATCTGCAACCGCGAGGATTACGACTGGGCCAAGGCGATGGTCGCCGGGCACGGCCTGGTGCAGCGCTGCACCGTGTTCTTCTCGCCCAGCAAGGGCGAGATCACCGCGCGGCAGCTGGCCGACTGGATTGTCGAAGACCGGCTGCCGGTGCGCTTCCAGATGCAGTTGCATAAAATCCTGTGGAACGACGAGCCGGGCCGATGAGCCGGCGCAGCGTTCCCTGATGTAACTCCGGCGCGGGACAGCGTGCTGGCTTTCCCCTCCCAACCGGATGTTTTTCCCATGAAGAAGGCAGTCGTGCTTCTCTCCGGCGGCATGGATTCAGCCGCCGTCATCGCCATGGCCCAGGAACAGGGCTTCGCCGTGCATGCCCTGAGCGTGCGCTATGGCCAGCGCCATACCTCCGAACTGGACGCTGCCGCCCGCGTGGCCAAGGCCCAGGGCGTGGTCGCGCACAAGACCGTGGATGTGGACCTGCGCAGCATCGGCGGCTCGGCACTGACCGACGACATCGACGTGCCGGAGGCCGGCGGTGCCGGCATTCCGGTCACCTATGTGCCGGCGCGCAACACCATCATGCTGTCGCTGGCCCTGGGCTGGGCCGAAGTGCTTGGCGCCAACGACATCTTCTGCGGCGTCAACGCCGTGGATTACTCCGGCTACCCGGACTGCCGCCCCGAGTTCGTGGCGGCGTTCCAGGCGCTGGCCAACCTGGCCACCAAGTCGGGCGTGGAAGGTGCGGGCATCAAGGTGCACGCACCGCTGCAGTTCCTCAGCAAGGGCCAGATCGTCAGCGAAGGCGTGCGCCTGGGCGTGGACTTCGGCCTGACCGTGTCCTGCTACAACGCCGACGCTCACGGCGCCGCCTGCGGTCATTGCGATGCCTGCCGCCTGCGCGCGCAGGGCTTTGCCGAGGCCGGCGTGCCCGACCCCACGCTGTACGCCTGACCGCGTATGGTAGAGCCGGCCGCTGGCCGGCTTCACTGCAGGTGCGAACCGCCCCTTCTTGGTGGGTGCAAGCCGCCCCCTCTCGGTGGGTGCGCCCGCCCCCCTCTCGGTGGGTGCGAACCGTTGGTTCGCACTCCTTGACCTACCGGGCCTGCAACCATCCCGATGCCTCGATGAAGCCGCGCACCGCGTCCGGATCGGCGTAGTCCAGTTCGATCATCCGCGCGATGGCGGGCCCCTCGTCGGTCTGTTGGCGCATGTACTCCTGCGCGATGCGGTATCCGGCGTAGTAGCCCAGATCACTCACCCCGAACGGATTGCGCGCGCTGTTGTACAGCCAGTTGTCCAGGCTGTCACCGTGCATCTCGGCAAGGAAGCGCGTGCGGATTTGTGCCTCGTGCGCGGGCCCATAGGCGTACAGCGGCAGTGCCGGACGGCGACCGCTGATGCGCTCTGCCACGTATTCGGCCACGCCTTCGCGTACTGCGTACTGGGCCAGGCTGCCGGTGGTCTCGCGCTGCTGGGTATGCACGTACTCGTGCAGGTTGTTCTGCGCGTTGTTCGCACCGGGGCGGCTGTCGTAGAAGATCCGCAGGCGGCCGCGCATCGGCTCGGGCAGCTCGCTTACGTCCACGCGCTCATCGCCCAGCGCCATCTCCGCCCCGATCAACACCTTGTCGCCCAACGTGGTGCCGCCGGTACGCAGCACGCCCATCGCGTAGGTGATGGTGGCCGGACGCAGTGCAGGGTAGAGCGCGCGGAACGCGTCCAGGTCCCGGTCCAGCGTGGCGCTGGCCTGCTGCGCGTTCGCAGTCAACGGCCGTACCGAAGTCCAGAAGCGTGGCCATGACTGCATGGCCTCGGCGTATTCGCGGGCCGTGTAGTTGCGGACCTGCATCAGTGCATGCAGTCCGGGGCTGCCGGGATCGATGTAGCGTTGCTGGACCAGCACCACGCGGCGTTCGGCATCAGGCTCGGCGCGCACCGCGTCATAGGTGGCCCAGAAGCGGGCGATGTCGTCAGTGACGACCTGGGACGGCGAGGCCACTGCTGTGCAGGGCAACAGCAGGATGGCGATCAGATAGCTGGAAAAGCGCATCCGTGGCTCCGGGTGGTGAACATGGATGGGATGCGTGGAAGGCCCGGAAGGTTTAAGCGGGCTGACCCGACCGGGTAGTGCCGGCCGCTGGCCGGGACACGCAACACCCCTGTACTTCGCGCGACCCGGCAAAGTAGGGTAGAATGCGGACCCCGCCGAAAGGCCGGGCGATGCATCGGGCCGTTAGCTCAGTCGGTAGAGCAGAAGACTTTTAATCTTTTGGTCGAAGGTTCGAATCCTTCACGGCCCACCAATTGCACCAATGACTTAGGCGCCCTTGCGGCCCCTTTTTCATATTTCCGGAAAAATTAAGTGGTTCCACGCTCGAGCACGTGCGGCTTATGAGGCGGTTGAACCACCGGCGCATCTCTTCGGTGACGTGACCACATGCGGTCTTGTGGGCCTTCGGTGACGCCCCGATGTTGTAGCCCACACAAGGCCAAACGCTTGGCGTCGGATGTGACCGACGCGAATACCTCGGTGATGACGTGCTGGAGCATCCCCCCAGTGGGTGAAGCTACCTGCCTGCGCCGCTGCTGGCCTACATCTTCATTTCCCGTCTGAAGAATCAAAATTCTGCCGACATTGGCGGAATTCCTCCGCATGAGCCACTACCCATGTCCACATGGGAATCATCAGTACAAGAAGGTCCTTGCCCAGCGCTGTGATGCTGTACTCCACATGTGGCGGTACTTCGCGGAAATCCTGCCGGCTGATCAACCCGTCACGTTCCAATTGCCGGAGGGTGCGCGTAAGCATGCGCTGGGTGATCCCCTTCATCCGTCGAGCGACCTCGGCGTGACGCAGCGTTCCATACACGCCAAGCGCATGGATGATACCCAGGGACCAGCGGCTACCAGCGTGCGCTAGAACCTCCCGGCGCAGTCCATCTTCGTCCTCGCTCATCCCGTCGCATATGGCTTGAGAGTGCCTTAGGAGTTCTTCCGGACTCATGAATGGTGCGGTCGGTATCATCGATGTGCCTTCTTACGTATGGGCCATTAGGTGAGCAGAATCGCCGCCATCGTACACACACAAGGCGATTTCCATGTCATCTCATATCAGCACTACCCCCTCTCGGTCGATCCTGGTGCTCGGCGCAGGCGAGCTTGGAATGCCTGTCATCCGGAACCTTGCACGTTTGGCCGTAAGTCATCCAGGCACACGGATCAGTGTGATGCTACGGGCGACGTCGATCGACTCAGAACTGCCGGAGAAGCAGCGGGTGGTCGATGAAATCCGCGCCTTGGGGGTGAATATCGTTGCTGGCGATCTGGTAACTGAATCAGTAGAAGCGTTGGCGGCCACCTTCGCGCAGTTCGACACAGTGATTGGATGCACCGGCTATGCCGCAGGCCGCGATACGCCAATGAAGGTCGCGCGTGCGGCGGTGAAATCTGGTATTCCCCGCTACTTCCCTTGGCAGTTCGGTGTCGATTTCGATGCCATTGGGCGCGGTGGCCCCCAGGATCTGTTCGACGCCCAGCTGGACGTGCGCGAGTATCTTCGTTCGCAGACTGCGATGGATTGGGTGATCATCTCCACTGGGATGTTCACCAGCTACCTCTTCGAGCCCGACTTCGGCGTGGTCGACCTGATTGGGCATAAAGTGAACGCCCTGGGCTCGGCGAGCAACGCTGTCACCTTGACCACGCCGGATGATATCGGCGCAATGACAGCGCGCATCGTGTTCCACACACCTGCGATCCGCAACGAGATCGTGTATCTGGCAGGTGACACCATCCACTACGGCGACCTTCCGGATATTCTGCAGAAGGCGTTCGGCGAACCTTTCGAGCTGACGATCTGGGGTGTACCCCAGCTCATGCAGGAACTGGCTAACGACCCGGGCAACATGATAAAGAAGTATCGCGCGGCCTTTGCCCAAGGGAGGGGCGTTGCGTGGGATGTGGAGCGAACCTTCAATGCGAAGGTCGGGGCCGAGCTGCAGGGCGTGCAGGCGTGGCTGGATTCCAACGTGCAGGGCTCCTGATTTGCCGCTGGATTGTGAGGAGGCGCCTACTGGGCGCCTTCTCATTGCCGTTCCCGACCGCACGCTCACGATGGTTGTACGTCGCGGCACACCAGTTCGCCAACGGCTCGGCAACCGACGTCAAACGGTGGAGTCTTGGTCGTGGATCCCGTGCATACCGCTTGAGACGCCGGAAAAATGGTCGAGTGAGCTTAGGACCTGCAATGGTTCCACGCTCGATGGGCGGAAAAATAGAGCGGCGCAACCGGTTGTTTTCAAAGGAAGCGCCAGCCTTCTTTTAATCTTTTGGTCGAAGGTTCGAATCCTTCACGGCCCACCATTGCATTGACGATCAAGGCGCCCAAGGGGCGCCTTTTTTGTTGCTTCCTTCAAAGCACTTCCGCAATGGGGGAAGCGCCGCTGCAACGATGCGGTGTTGCAGGTGCTATCGACTCCCCGGCGCCCGCTGGCAGCGGGTGCGGGGAAGCGGCGCTCCGCGCACCCGCTTCCGTCGCTGCTGCCCCCGCGTCGCTCACCTTAAAAATTACCTTTAAGGTAAAAATATTGGTAATTTCAGGTAATTGATCTCATCAGAACCGGCCGTTTCCGGCCGGCCAGGGACGCTGTCAGCCGTAATGCGCGCGCAACAGCCCGGCATCGTGGAAGGAAATGCCCTCGCGGATGCACTCCTCCGCGCGCTCCATGTCCTTGTGCAACTGGATCAGTGCGTCGTCGGCGAGCTGCTCGATGTTGACCACACCGCAACATGCCTGGTCGATCACATGCTGCATGGGTTCGCCCCAGCGTCGGCGTACGTTGCGGATCATGCGGCAATGCCACTCGCGCATGATCGCGTCCATGCGCCTCTCCCCGCGGACCCCATGTGCGTCTCCCGCCACCACCCGCAATGCCGGCGCCGGGGTGCGCTCGCCGCGCAGTTCCTGGGTCCTAGCGGCCAACCGCTGTGCGAGCTCCTCGAGTCGCGTGTGAGTCATCCTTTGCCTCCCTGATCCGTCTTGCCAGAAGCTTCGTCAGGTCGAGCACATTGTCCGGTGCAGAGGGCTGACCGAACTCGTCCACGACCATGAATGCGGTCTCCAGCAGCACGGGATCGTAGATCCATTCCGGTGGATCGCCGACCAGCTCCAGGTAGTGCGAAAGCACCTTGACCGCAGCGCTCATTTTCTCGAAATCCAGTCCCGTAGATTGAGACTGAAGCGACACGTCTCCGTCCTGATCGACGCGATCCAGCGTTCCATGTGGAAGCTGCATCACTGATTCAAGATCGCGCGCAAGCCGATGGCCGATGCTCTTCGGGTTGCTCTCGGAAATCCACTGGCTGACCTGGGGCTGGGCCCAGCGGGTGCCACCGTACAGGCGGGCCCACTCGGCCGGGCCGCCGGCGGCGGCCACGCGGAGGCGCATGTTGAGGGTGCGAGCGGTACTGGCGTCCATCTGTAGATGGTGCGCTGCATTACCAATCCAGCAAATGACCAAAACGGTATTGACTATCCATTACCGTGGCAGTAATGTGTGGCCCATGAACCTCATCGACTACGCCATCTCCCAAGGGGGCTACGGCACCCCCAGCTGTCCCGTCATGCGCCGCCTGGCCCACCAGACCGGCTGCGCGCTGCGGACCCTCTACATGATCGCCCGCGGCCACAAGCTGCCCGGCGCGCGCCTGTGCCGGCGCATCGAGCTGGCCACTGCGGGCGCCGTGCGCCGCGAATCCCTGCGCCCGGATGTGTTCGATCCGGCCCCGTCGGCCGTCAAAGGAGAAGCCACCCATGCAGCTTGATACGTTCGGTGAGTATGTCCGCAGCCGCCTGGAGCACTGGGGCGGCGAATATGCGCTGCATCGCGACTGCGAATACCTCGGCTTCCAGTCGCGCAACCTGCTGGCGGTGCTGATCGAGCATCGTGGTGACATGCCGGGGCGGGCCCAGGGCTACAAGCCTCTGGAAACCGATCAGCTGGCGCAGCAGATCGAAGACATCATCACGGCGGTCGCGCGTGACAACGTGGCGATGGCCTGTGCGCTGCGCGGCTACTACTGCGGGCGTGGCCGACGCAAGGTCGAACGATTCGAAACGGCGAATCTGCTGCTGGCCAACAGCGGGCAGCGGCCGGTATCCAACCGGCATTACCTCAACCTGGTCGAACTTGGCTTCCAGCGCGTACGTGGCTGGATGGAGGGCATCGCCCAGGCCGCATGAGCGGCGGAACCGATCTTCCGCCCGCCTCCCGACCGGAACAACCCTCGTGCCGAGCCGGCAGCGGGGCGGGCACCTCTTCGGGCCACGTCGATGCGACGCGGCCTGCATTCCCTCCAGGACCCATCATGAAAGAAGAAATCATCAGCACGGCCGGCGCGGCGGCCATCAAGTCGGCGCCGCCGGTTACCGTCGCCGGTGCGCTTGCAGCCGGCATCACCCTGGACCGCCTGGTCGTGGTCCTCACCATCATCTACCTGGCGGCGCAGATTGCCTATCTGGGCTGGCGCTGGCTGCGCGAATGGCGCCGCAGGGAGCGCGAATGAGCCGGCCCGGCAGTACATTGCCGGTACGCAGCCTGGTCGCCGCGCTTGCGCTGAGTGCTGCGGGCCTGATCGCCATCGTTGACCGCGAGGGATACACCGACGCCGCAGTGGTGCCCACGCGCAATGACCGGCCCACCTATGGCTTCGGCTCGACCGTTCGCGAGGATGGCACGCCGGTGAGGCTGGGCGACCGCACCACGCCAGTACGCGCGCTGCATGCCGTGCAGGCTCATCTGGCCAGGGAGGAAGGGGAGTTCCGCGCGTCGCTGCCCGGTGTGGCGCTCAGCCAGGGCGAGTACGACGTCTATGTCGATTTCCTCTACCAGTACGGCATCGGCAACTGGCGCGCGTCGTCGATGCGCCGGCATCTGCTGCAGGGTGAGTATCACCAGGCCTGCGATGCCTTGCTGCTGTGGAGGCGGGCAGGGGGCTACGACTGTTCAACCCGCATCGACGGCCGCCCCAACACCGTGTGCTGGGGAGTGTGGGAGCGCCAGCAGCAGCGCCATGCGCGTTGCCTGGCGGAGCAGTGACCCATGCCGCGCATGCTGGTGGTGATGGCGTCGCTGCTGCTGTGGTCGTTGCTGATGTTCATGACTGGCTGGCGTTGGCGCGGTGATCGCAGCGACCTCGCGATGGCGCGTGCCGATGCGGAGCAACACGCCGGCGCGGTGCAGTCCGAACGGCGGTTGCGCCGGGATCAGGAAGAACGGAGCGAGGCGATGGCCTCACTGGGGGAACAACATGAACAGGATCGTGAGCGCGCGGCCGAGGTGGATGCCGATGTGGTGGCTGCCCTGCGCGCTGGCACTCTCCGCCTGCGCGACGACCTCGCCGCCTGCCATACCGGCCGTCTGTCCGAAGCCGCCGCCCGCACCGGCGAACGTGATGCGGGCGCCCAGTTACGAGCAGAGGTTGCGGCAGCGCTTGTTCGAATCGGACGCGATGCCGACGACCAGCTCCGTGCCTGCCAGGCCGTGATCGAACTGGATCGCCGTTGAGGGCGCCGGCGCAGTTATGCTGGCCGTCCTCTCGAAAATGGAAGTTCGCATGCGCGTCGTCGCTCTCTCCGCCCTGATCCTGCTGGCCGCCGCAGGGCCGGGCCTCGCAGCTGTTCCCACCGTGCCGGCAGCACCGCCGGCATCGACCGCTGCGGCCGCACCACTGGTGATCGGCGAGACCTTCACCGTGCAGTCGAAGGCACTGGGCGAGACCCGCCGCATCAATGTCTATCGTCCGCAGCCCTGGGGCCTGGATCCGAAGGCGCCGCTGCCGGTGCTGTACATGGCCGATGGCGGCATCGGCGAGGATTTCCTGCATGTGGCAGGGCTGGTGCAGGTGCTGACCGGCAATGGCAGCATGCGTCCGTTCCTGCTGGTCGGCATCGAGAATACCGAGCGCCGCCGCGACATGACCGGCCCCAGCAGCGACCCGCAGGACCAGAAGATCGCGCCACGCATCGGTGGCTCGGCGGCCTACCGCAGCTTCCTGCGCGATGAACTGATGCCGCAGGTACGCCAGCGCTACCCGACCACAGACGAGCGTGCGCTGATCGGTGAGTCGCTGGCTGGCCTGTTCGTGGTCGAGACGCTGCTGCAGGAGCCGACGCTGTTCAACAGCTATATCGCGCTGGACCCCAGCCTGTGGTGGAACCGTGGTGCGATGCTGGCCGGAGCATCCCGGCAGCTGCCGGCGGTGACGCGTGCACAGCCGCACGTGTTCCTGGCCAGCAGCGGGCAACCGGAACTGGCCGCCTCCACGGCACGACTGGCCGCGCTGCTGCAGCAGGCCTCGCCGTCGCCGCTGGTGAAGTACCTGCCGCTGCCGGAGGAAACCCACGCGACCGTCTACCACCCGGCCGCATTGCAGGCGCTGCGCACACTGTTCCCGGCGCCGCCGCCGGCCTCGCCCTGACCGCGCGTGGCGCGGCGCCGCGCGACGTGTGAGGATGCGGTAGCGACGCCACCCGGGTGCGTCGCCCGCAACGGGAGAGTGTGGATGCAGCGTGTGCGTGGATGGAGTGTGGCGGCCTGCCTGGCCATGGGGGGCTGTGCGATGTCGGTGGCGCCACCGGCAACTCCGGATGAAGCGAAGGAAAGCGCGGCCACCGCCGCGCAGGGCGTGGTGCTGCCGGATACCGAGGCGCTGCGCGTGCACGACCCGGTGGGACGCGATTACCCGATCTGGGTGGCGTTGCCGGCCGACTACGCCGCACATCCGGAAAAGCACTATCCGGTGCTGTACGTGACCGATGCGCTGTACAGCTTCCCGCTGGTGCGCAGCGTGCGCAACCTGGTCGGGCAGAAGGGCGTCAACATCGAGGATTTCATCCTGGTCGGGCTGCCGCCGCAGGAAGGCCTGACCTCCAGGCAGAGCCGCTCGCGGGATTACACGCCGAGCGATCCGGCGCGCACCGATCCGCGTGACTACAGCGACGACGTCAGCTACGGCGGCGCCGCGCATTACCGCGACTTCCTCGCCGAGCGCGTACTGCCGCTGATCGATGCGCGCTACCGCACCGATCCGGCGCGGCGAGCCTATGCCGGTCATTCCTATGGCGGCCTGTTCGGCGCCTACGTGCTGACCACGCGCCCGGACATGTTCCGCAGCTACATCCTGTCCAGCCCGTCGCTGTGGTTCGACAACCATCGGGTGCCGCGCATGCTGGCCGAAGCCAAGGCGCCTGCGCAGCCGACCACGGTGGTGCTGTCGATCGGCAGCTTCGAAACGGTCAAGCCGGAGCCGCGCTATTTCACCCGCAACGACATGCTGCGCCACAACGCCGAGTTCGCCGAGCAGCTGCGCAGCAGCGGGCGATCATTGAAGGTGGAGAACATGGTGATCGACGGCGAGGACCATTTCACCGTCTACCCGGACATGATCACCCGCGCGCTGCTGAAGGTGTTCCCGGGTACCGGGCCGTACAGCAGCGGTTGATGAGTGCCTCAGGCCGCCTGTGCGTCCGGCCCGGTCAATACGCCCGCATCGGCGTGCCGGAAGCACAGCCGGATGGCGTCGAGCAGCTCGCTCATGTTGTAGGGTTTGGGCAGGAAATGGATGCCGTCGCGCAGCTGCGGCAGCACCTGGTGCTGGTCCATGCCCGACGTCACCAGGATCGGCAGCTGGGGATACAGGCTGCGGACCCGGTTGGCGGCTTCAATGCCACTGATCGCACCCAGATTGACGTCGGTGAACAGCAGGTCGAAACGCTCACCGGCCGCCAGCAGGCCCAGCGCCGCTTCGGCAGAGCTCACGCCCACTACGTGGCAGGCCTGGCTTTCCAGCGCCAGTCGGCTCAGCTCGCGGGTTTCCTCGGCGTCCTCGATGAGCAGGACGCGGGGTTCAACGTGGCGCTTGGACAGCAACATGACGCGACAACTCCGGACAGCAACGGTGAAAAGGCGCGCAAGTATGCGCAAGCCGGTAGTGATCCCGACGTGCACGGCAAGCTAAGCGGGCGTTACAGGCCTCTCTGGCGCCTGAGCCGCACGTGCCAGGCCAGCACCACCACTGCGAGCAGGGCGGTGCCGATGCGCAGGCCGGTGGCCTGCCAACCCAATGCGATGGCGTCATCGAGGCTGAACACATTCCAGGCAAGGTTCATCGAAACATGCAGGACCAGGCCGCACCACAGGGTGTCGCCGTCGAGGTGGTCGAGCCAGGCGAAGATGAAGCCGCCCAGCGCGATCACCGCGCCAATGAACAGTGCGATGCCGCCGCCGTCGAACCCGCCGAAGCCGAGCCAGTGCACCATGCCGAACAGCAGTGCCTGCGGCAGCGCGAGCAACGGCCACGGACCGCGCACGATCTTCACCAGCAGCACGAAGCCGAGGCCACGGAACAGCACTTCCTCGGCCAGCGGGAACAGCGCGGCCAGCATCGTGGCATCCAGCGCAGTCAGTGCCGTGTTCGGAGTTCCGAGCAGCGCCAGTCCCAGCCAGCAGGGCAGGCTGGCCAGCAGCACCCACAACGGGCCGCCCCAGCCGTTTCCGCGCAGTCCCAAGCTGGCCATCAGGCCCATGTCACGGGGCCGCAGCAGCGCGGCCAGCAGCAGTGCCACCAGTACCGCCAGCGCGTTGTCCAACAGGCTACCGCCATAGGGGATGGGCAGTGCGGGAACCGGTGTGCCGATGGCCGCGGCGATATCCCGCAGGTTCAGGCCAAGGCCGACACCCAGCAGCACCAGCAACAGGCGCGCGGTGGTGGGCAGGCGGGACAACACGGTCATGTACGCATTCCCTGCGGAACAAGGGCGCAGTGTGCCGCGCGGTACGCATGTGGGCACGCGCCGGAAGTCCCTGTGCCATCGGTCACGCGTTGCCGCACAGTCATCGCGGTGCAGGTACAGTCGAAACCAGACCGACAGGAGCAATACCGATGCTGTGCCCCGTGTGCAAGACCCAGACGCTGCAGATGGCCGAACGCCACGGCATCGAGATCGATTACTGCCCAAGTTGCCGCGGCGTGTGGCTGGATCGTGGTGAGCTGGACAAGATCATCGAGCGCGCAGGCGCCGGTGCGGCCGTACCGCCGGCAGCGCCCGTGCTGGCTCAGCCGGCGTCGCCGCCACCGGTGATGCACCGTGATACCCGCCACCTCGGCCAGCGCTACGAGGACAACCGGGGCCAGGGCTACAAGAAAAAGAAGAAGGACAGCTTCCTGTCGGAACTGTTCGATTTCTAGTTTGTAGCGTCGAGCCATGCTCGACTGGATATTGCGGCCCCTGGCCAAGCATGGCTCGACGCTACATGGGCTGCATGATCACGGCCGCCGCAGGATGAACTCGCGGTCGTGGGTATCACCGACGATGAAGTCGTACTCGCCGACCTTGCTGCAGCCATAGCGCGCGTAGAAGCGCTGCGCGCCGAAGTTTTCTTCCCATACGCCCACCCACAGGGTGCGGCGCCGCGGCTGGTCCAGCCAGGCCATGAACGCGTCCATCAGGCGTGCACCATGGCCGCCGTTCTGGTGTGCGGCCAGGATGTAGAACCGCTTCAGTTCGATGTCGCCCTCGCGTGCATCGGCATGCGGCAGGGTGTTGGCACCGGCGGCCAGGTAGCCGACCACGGCGTCGCCGTCCATCAGCAGCCAGATGGCACTGCGTGGGTCGGACAGTTCAGTGCGCTGCGGTTCGCTGCTGTAGTGCGCCTGCAGGAAATCATGCAGCTCCTGCGCGGGGTACGAGTCGCCCCAGGTTTCGGTGTAGGTGGTGATGGCGATCGCCGACAGGGCGTCGACATCGGCAAGGGTGGCGCGGCGGATCTGCAACGACATGGCGGTGCCTGCACTGGAACGTGGCGCAGTGTAGCCGGCCCCGGCGGCTGCCGGGGCTGGCCATTGCGCACGAGCCGCTGCTCAGAACCACATGCGCACGCCGGCCACCCAGCGTGTGTCGCGCGCGTGGTCGCCGGCGTAGTCGGCGGTGTCGCCAAACGTGCGCTCGTGGCTGATGCCGATGTATGGCGCAAAGCGGCGGCTGAACTCATAGCGCAGGCGCAGCCCGGCTTCGACCTTGTTCAGTCCGCGACCAATGCCGTACTCCGGTTCATCCCTGGCAGCGACGGTGGCTTCCAGCAGCGGCTGCAGGATCAGGCGGTTGGTCAGCAGCACGTCGTACTCGACCTCGGCCTTGGCCAGCACCTGGCCGCCGGAACCCATATACAGCGTGGCCGAGCTCTCGAACTTGTACGGTGCCAGCCCCTGGATGCCGATGGCCGCCCACGTGCGCGAGTCGGCCGGGCGGAAGTCCTGGCGCACGCCGACCAGCACGTCCCACCACGGCGACACGCTGCGGCCATACAGTGCTTCCAGCGACGATGACTCGGTGCGGCCGCGGCGGCGTTCGCCATCGGTGCGCAGCCACAGGCGGTTGATGTTGCCACCGATCCAGCCGGTGGCCTCCCAGGCCTGGCCGTTGCTGCTCTTGCCGTCCCAATGTTCGAGGCGGTCGATCAGCAGCAGGCTGTTGATCTCCGGCGCATGCTCCATCGCGCCGTGCGCGATCGGTGGGAATGCAGCGGCACGATCGGCATCGGACGGCACCGGGATGGGGTCGCGCGGTTCGGTGGGCGCGGGCGTGGCATGGCCCATTGCCCCGTGGTCCATCTGCGAATGGTCCATCGCCGCCGGTTGCATCGCGCCATGGTCCATCTTCGAGTGATCCATGCCGGCATGATCTGTGGCGCCCGAATCCATCTTCGAATGATCCATCTTCGAATGATCGGCCTGTTCGACCGGCGCGTTGGCGGTCTTTGCGGGCGGATCCATCGCGGCCATGTCATGCCCGGCGTGCGACTGCGCGAACACCGGCAATGCGGCGGCCAGGCCCAGGGCCAGCAGGCTGGGGGAAAGCAGTGAGCGGCTCATTCTTCGATCCTCACTTCGCGCATCATGCCCGCTTCCATGTGGTACAGCAGATGGCAGTGGTAGGCCCAGCGGCCGAGCGCATCGGCGCGCACGCGGTAGCTGCGGCGGGTGCCGGGCGGCATGTCGATGGTGTGCTTGCGCACCTGGAATTCCTCCTGCGCGTTCTCCAGATCGCTCCACACGCCATGCAGGTGGATCGGGTGCTGCATCATGGTGTCGTTGACCAGCACGATGCGCATGCGCTCGCCGTAGTTCAGCCGCAGCGGTTCGGCGCTGGCGAACGGAATGCCATCGAACGACCAGGAGAATTTCTCCATGTGCCCGGTCAGGTGCAGTTCGATCTCACGGCTGGGCTCGCGGCCATCGGGGTCCTCAAACAGGCTGCGCATCGCGCCATAGGTCAGCACCTGGCGGCCGTTGTCGCGCAGGCCGATGCCGGGGTCGTCCAGCTTCGGTTCGGTGGCCGAGCTCTGCATGTCCACCAGCGGGTTGTTGCGCTCGCTGGCCGGGTGCTTCGGCGCCTTGCTGGCGGTATCGCCACCGGCAGGCGCGCCGTGGCCCATGCTGGCGCCGCAGCCGCCCTCCATGCCCTTCATCGCGGCCATGTCGTGGCCGCCGTGGCCACCACTGCCCATGTCGTGGCCCATGTCGCTCATCGTCAGCAACGGGCGTGGGTCGCGCTCGGGAATCGGCGCCTGCAGGCCATGGCGCACCGCCAGCGTGCCGGCGGCGAAGCCGGTGCGGCCCATGTCCTGGCAGAAGATGGTAAACGCGTCCTGGCCGGTGGGCTCGACCAGTACATCGTAGGTTTCGGCGGGAGCGATGCGGAACTCATCGATGCTGACCGGATGGATGTACTGGCCATCGGCGGCGACCACGGTCATCTTCAGGCCGGGAATGCGCACATCGAAGTAGGTCATCGAGGCGCCATTGATGAAACGCAGCAGCACCTTCTCGCCGCTGCGGAACAGCCCTGTCCAGTTGCCGGCCGGGGCGGTGCCGTTCATCAGGTAGGTGTAGGTGTGGGCGTTGATGTCGGAGATGTCGGTCGGCGTCATCCGCATCCGCCCCCACATGCCACGGTCGGACAGCGCGGCTGACCAGCCCCCGCGCTTCACGTCACGCAGGAAGTCGGGCAGGGTGCGCTTGTAGTAGTTGTCATGCTCGGCGAGCTTCTTCATGCGCCGGAACAGCGCACCCGGATCCATGTCGGTCCAGTCGGACAGCATGATCACGTGCTCGCGGTCGTGCCGGTACGGCGCCGGTTCGGCCGGATCGATGATCAGCGCGCCGTACAGGCCGGCCTGCTCCTGGAACATCGAGTGGCTGTGGTACCAGTAGGTACCCGACTGCTTCAGCTGGAAGTGGTAGTGGTAGGTCTCGCCGGGGCCGATGCCGTTGAAGCTCAGGCCGGGCACGCCGTCCATGTTGGCCGACAGCAGGATGCCGTGCCAGTGGATCGAGGTCGGGTGGCGTTCCAGCGTGTTGCGGACGAACAGGTCCACGGTCTGGCCTTCGCGCCAGCGCAGGATCGGCGCCGGCAGCGATCCATTGACGGTGATCGCCGGGCGGGTGCGGCCGGTGAAGTTGGCCAGTGATTCGCCGATGGCCAGTTCGATGCGGGTGTCGCTGAGCACGGCTGGGGCGCCGGCCAGGCGCGGGGTGGCCGTGGCGGCGGCGAGCGCGCGCTGTGGTACGCCGACGGCGGCGATGCCGGCAACCACGCCGCCGGCGGCCAGGCCCTGCACGAACAGGCGGCGCGACGGCATGGGCACGGCGCCCGGACCGGGGGGAATGCGGGTATTCATGGTGGTGACTCCAGACACGTAAAGACGCCGGCAGGTGGCCGGCTACGGTGCGCAGGGCGCACGGTGCATGTGGAATCAGCCGATGGGAGGGCGTGAGATCGGCGGCAGCGGCGGCGCCGGACGGCCGGTGGCCGGCATCGGCTGCGGGGCCAGCGACAGCGCCGGGCCGGCCATGAACGGCAACGGCTGCACCACCAGCAACGGGTGCTGGGCACAGCTGCGCACGCAGTCCTTGATCTGGCAGTGGGCGTCGTGGGCGGAGGCCTTGGCCTGCGGGGCCGGGTCGGCCTGCATGCCGGCGTGGTGGTGGCAGTCGGCGTCACCGCCAGCTGCGGCGGCCGCGACGGCGTGTGCCATCCGCCCCATTTCTTCATGACCGCTGGCCATGGCCGCGTTCAGCCCGTTGAGCAACAGGCTGAGCATGAGCACGACACGAAGCAGGGTCGAGGCCAGGGACATGGCGCTAATCTAGCCGCAAGCGGGCGCGGATGCACTTCCGGCTGAATGGCCGGTTCAAGGTTGGAGCTGCACCAAGGTGGAGCCGGGCCCGCGCTCGGCTGCTGTTCGCGCAGGGGCAGCCGAGCGTGGGCTCGGCTCGACCGGGGCGCCCGCGTGCCGTTGGGACCATGCCCGGCGGCCGCGCAGCGCGGCAACGCGATACCGTCAGCCCTCTTCGCGCACGATCTCGACCAGGCGCGGGCCGTAACGGCTCAGCTTGGTGCCGCCGATGCCGCCGACCCGTGCCAGTGCATCCAGGCTGGTCGGGCGCTGTTCGGCGATGTTGCGCAGGGTGCTGTCGTGGAAGATCACGAACGCCGGCACGTTCTGTTCGCGGGCCAGTTCGGCACGCAGGCCGCGCAGGGCGTTGAACAGCGCCAGATCCTGCGGCAGTACCGACAGCCCGGTACGCTGCGCACTGCGCTCGCGCCCGCTGGTGCTGCTGGCCGGGTCGCGGCGCATGCTGATCTGGCGGCGGCCGGTCAGTACGTCGCGGCTGGCGTCGGTCAGGCGCAGGCCGCCGTGGCCCTCGCTGTCCACTTCCAGCAGGCTGGCGGCGACCAGTTGGCGGAACACGCTGCGCCAGGTGCGCGCATCCAGATCGCGACCGATCGCATAGGTGCTGAGCTTGTCGTGGCCCTGCTGCTTCACCTTCTCGTTCTCGCTGCCACGCAGGATGTCGATCAGGTGGCCGACGCCGAAGCGCTGGCCGCTGCGGTAGACGCAGCTCAGCGCCTTCTGTGCCGGAATGGTCGCGTCCCACGAGGCCGGCGGTGTCAGGCAGTTGTCGCAGTTGCCGCAGGGCTGGGGGTAGGTCTCGCCGAAACCGGCCAGCAGCACCTGGCGGCGGCACTGCATGGATTCGCAGTAGCCCAGCAGATGGTCGAGCTTGGCCCGCTCCAGCTGCTTGCGCTCTTCGCCGGCCTCGGACTGCTCGATCATCTGCTTGAGCAGCACCACGTCGCCCAGGCCGTAGCACAGCCAGGCCTCGGCGGCCTCGCCATCGCGACCGGCGCGGCCGGTTTCCTGGTAGTAGCCTTCCATCGACTTGGGCAGGTCGGTATGCGCGACAAAGCGCACGTCCGGCTTGTCGATGCCCATGCCGAAGGCGATGGTGGCGCACATCACGATGCCGTCCTCGCGCAGGAAGCGGCGCTGGTTGTTCGCGCGCACGTCCGGCGGCAGGCCGGCGTGGTAGGGCAGGGCGTTGAAGCCCTGGCCGCAGAGGAATTCAGCGGTCTCCTCGACCTTGCGCCGCGACATGCAGTAGACGATGCCGGCCTCGCCACGGTGGCTGCGCAGGAAGTCGGTCAGCTGCTTGCGGGCGTTGTCCTTCTGCACCACGGTGTAGCGGATGTTGGGGCGGTCGAAGGAGCTGACGAAGTGGCGTGCTTCCTGCAGATCCAGGCGCTCGGCGATCTCGCGCTGGGTTGGCGGATCGGCGGTGGCGGTCAGCGCGATCCTCGGGATCTGCGGCCAGCGCTCGTGCAGCACGGTCAGCTGGCGGTATTCCGGGCGGAAGTCGTGGCCCCACTGCGACACGCAGTGTGCTTCGTCGATGGCGAACAGGGCGATCTGGCTGCGCGACAGCAGCGACAGGAAGCGACCGGTCAGCAGCCGCTCGGGAGCGACATAGAGCATGTCCAGCTCACCGGCGAGCAGTTCGCGCTCGACGCGGCCGGCAGTCTCGGCATCCAGGGTGGAATTCAGGTACTCGGCGCGCACGCCGAGCTGGCGCAGGGCTTCGACCTGGTCCTGCATCAGCGCGATCAGCGGCGAGATGACGATGCCGCAACCGTCACGCAGCAGGGCCGGGACCTGGTAGCACAGCGATTTGCCGCCGCCGGTGGGCATCAGCACCAGGGCATCGTGACCGGCAGCCACATGCTCCACGATGTCCTGCTGCGGACCACGGAAATCGTCGTAACCAAAGACGCGTTGGAGCAGGTCGTGCGCGGGACGGGAAGCCATCCGGTTAGTTTACCCCGGAGGGAGGGGTAGGGGTTCGGCAGGGCTGCGCCCTGCACCTCCTGCAAGCCAGTGCAACGTCAAAGGCAACAGCCGGCTCTGGGCTGTCTGCTTATTGGGCGGGGCGGTGTGGGCTTGCAGGACACGCCGTAAACCCGTCCTTGGGGGCTCGATGGCGCCATCCATGGCGCCATCGAGC